>JACKGO010000003.1 GCA_020631975.1 Candidatus Nomurabacteria bacterium | reverse complement strand
GATAAAACAGGCACCCTCACAAAAAATCACTTAAAAGTTGTGGATACATGGTCGGTGGGCTCAGAAGATACTCGTAGTGTCGCTTTACTAACTATAGACCAAAATGAAAAAGCAACCGACCCACTAGATATTGCAATTAGCGAATCATTAGACGCTGCTCACACAACTAAAGTAGATACGCTTTACCCATTTGACCTTTCTAGCCGCATGAGTGGTGCGTACATTAAACATTCGCAAACACTTTATATAAAAGGATCTCCTGAACATGTACTTACGCTTAGCACACTAACAAGTGAACAACATCGTAGCGCTGAATCTAAAATGCATGAATTTACTTCCAAAGGATACCGAGTTATTGCCGTGGCTATGTGCAAATTGGTTCAAGCCGGCGAACTAAAAAACCTGGCAGAACTTACTAAAGATACTTTGCACTTTGTAGGCTTTATAGCATTTGCAGACGAGATGCGGCCAGAGGCCCCTAAGGCGATTAAAGCAGCACTAGATGCTGGTATTCAGGTTAGGCTTATTACAGGCGACCATTACGAAACAGCCTATAATATTGGTAACCGTATTGGCCTTGCGAGTCACCATAGTCAAGTGATACAAGGCACAGACCTGCCAAAGGATGAACAAGCTCTTGCGCTTGCTATAAAAGATAAAACAATTTTTGCGCGTATATTGCCAGAAGATAAATATAGAATTTTACGAGCGCTTAAACGTACAGAAATTACCGCTATGACGGGTGACGGTGTGAATGACGTGCCTGCGCTTGCTAATGCTCATGTTGGCATAGCAATGGGTTCTGGAAGTGATATAGCAAAAGACACCGGTGGAATTGTGCTTCTAGATGATAATTTTGCAACGATTATAAAGGCAATATCAGAAGGAAGAAAAATATTCGACAACATACGTCGGATGCTTTTTTACCTATTATCTACGTCTTTAGGTGAGGTCTTAACGATGATTGGTGCACTCCTACTGGGCTTACCTTTGCCTGTAACAGCCATACAGATTCTGTGGATAAACCTCGTTACCGATACAGCCATGGTGTTACCGCTCGGGCTAGAACCAGCTGAAGATGGTCATATGAAGCGACCTCCCCGCAAACCCAAAGATCCACTATTAAGTAAATTGCTTTTGAGTAGAATGGCTTTGGTCGCCACGACAATGGCGATTGTTACAATTGGTATTGTCATTAGCCTTGAACAAAGTGGGTTTAGCACTTCTTATATACAGACGGTTGCATTTATGGCGCTTATTGTAGCCCAATGGACAAATGCTTTTAATGCGCGTAGCGAATTAAATTCTTCTTTTAGCAGATTTAAAACTGTGAATAAAGGAATGTTCGTTGGTTTGATGGTTGCGGTTAGCCTGCAGGCACTGGTGATGTTTGGTCCTCTTGGCTACGTCTTTGATATTCAAGAAGTGCCTTTATCAACACTCGCAATCAGCTCTGGTGTAATGATGGTTGCAGTACTCGGTGTTGCTGAACTACACAAACTTCTTTACAAAATATATTTGCAGAAAAAGATTGTAGCGAACTAAACTACTACATAAATGCGACAATTACACCTAGCTACGATATACTGTGTGGCATGGAAGTACCAAAGCCTATTACGCACCAAATTTACGACACCGTATTTGATATTTTAGAAGAAAATCCACAAGGTGTGCGGTGGGCAGATTTACTAAAAGAAGTTGAGAAGAGGCTTCCAGACGCGCACCCAAAAACAGTTAATGGCTGCGTCTGGAAGTTGGTAGAAAAATATCCAAGCCGTGTGTATAAACCATCAAAAGGCTTGTTTTGCTTAGTAAAATATAAATCTTAAAATAGAGTATTTGCAAGGTTAGTACGAGAATCGCTACATCTATACAATTTTATTTGTTACCTACAACTACTGCAAAGATAGCTTATATATAAGGCCTTGCTTGTCATCGCTAAGATACAAGTTGCCCTTACTGTCAAAAACCATACCCACAGGGCGTCCCCACGCTTCGGCATTATTTTCTAACCAGCCACTTAATAAATTATATTGTTTTGGTTCATCAGTAGACATATCTATATATACAACTTTATAACCAGTAGGTATTGTACGGTTCCAACTCCCATGCAGTGCAACCAACATGCCATCCTGATATTGTTTTGGCCATGTAGACTGAGCTGCTTGGCTTAAAAAGCTTACTCCAAGTGGCGCAGAGTGAGCTTGTATGTTTGCAAACGGTTTTTCGGTTTTTGTTTTACAAAAATCTGTTTTTTCTGGAAACTCCGGGTTTGCAATATTATCGCCATAACAGTATGGCCACCCATAATCTTTATTTTTTTGTATAATATTTATTTCTTCAGGCGGAATATCGTCTCCTATTTGATCACGACCCATGTCTGCGCCGTACAGTTGCCCATTTTTAAAATCAAAGCCGACAGTATTGCGTAAACCAGTGGCAAAAATTTCGCCGTTACTACCATCTATATTAAAACGCATTATAGTTGCTCTACGTTCGTCATTTTCTTCACACACATTACAACTACTGCCAATACTAACGTACATCTTTTCATCTGGGCCAATCACAACGGTGCGCGTCTTGTGCCCTCCACCAGTTAATCGATTACCGGCCGGTAAATTGTCTACTAAAACGTCTTTTTTAGAGTATGTTCCGTCAGATGTTATATTGCGGTATGCACTCACACGGTTTTCTTCGCCAACATATAGATCATTTTTGTAGTAAAAAACCGAATGTGGACTATTGAGACCACTGTCTATATCTTTAACATCATCGGCCACCCCGTCGTTATTTGCATCTTTCGCTGTATAAATTTTATCGTTGTCTTTTGTGCCTACGAACAACGTATCATCCGGACTTATACTTAAAAATCTAGCAGAACCAATATCTTCAGCAAATACTCTTAAGGTAAAACCTTTTGGTATATTTATAGTTTTACCATTGATTTTTTGAGGTACTAACTCATAATTTAAGCTTTCATTAAGATTATTCTTGGCTAAATCTTTATTGCTAATTTTTGTAGTAAACAAACTGGTGTTGTTGTATAACCAAACAGTTAGCACGCCCAGAATACCTAAAATAATAACTACAATTGAAATAAACACCACTTTTTTCTTGCTCATAGTATAAGTATATCAATGAGCAATATGGTTACATATAAGTAATGACACACAACAAAAGCTAGACTAACGTTTTTGTTGGCAATATATTACATAACGAGCGACATACCACATAGTAAATTAGCACTCTTGCTATGAGAGTGCTAATTTACTATAATTAAGCGTAGTAAGGAGATATTCATTATGCAACCTCAAGATGAACCTAAGAAGCCATTAGAAACCTATGGTCAAGATTTTACCGCCCTTGCCAAAGAGGGAGCGTTAGATCCGGTGATAGGAAGAGACGAAGAGATACGTCGGTGCATGCAAGTACTTTCACGTAGGAATAAGAATAACCCGGTTCTTATAGGTGAACCAGGTGTCGGTAAAACTGCAATTGTAGAAGGACTCGCCCAAAGAATTATTAAAGGTGATGTACCGCAATCACTTAAAGACAAGCGACTCATTGGGCTAGAAATATCTAATCTTATAGCTGGTGCGAGCTATCGTGGCCAGCTAGAAGAGCGTCTTAAGAATGTTTTACAAGAAATAGAAGATGCTGCTGGTGAAATCATTTTATTCATTGACGAAATTCACACCATAGTAGGTGCCGGTAAGGCAGAGGGTGCAGTAGACATTGCAAATATGCTAAAACCTATGATGGCTCGTGGTAAATTACATCTTATTGGTGCAACGACGTTAAACGAATACCGCCAATATATAGAAAAAGATGCCGCCCTAGAGCGCCGTTTACAGCCGGTGTATGTTGGCGAGCCTAATTTTGATGACACTGTTGCTATTTTGCGTGGTTTACAAGAAAAGTACGAGGTACACCACGGTGTGAAAATATTAGACGAAGCAATTATTGCTGCCGCACGTTTAAGCGATAGGTATATCACTGAACGATTCTTGCCAGACAAAGCAGTTGATTTAATAGACGAAGCTACCTCTGCACTAAAAATGCAACTAGATTCTAAGCCAATAGAGCTAGATAGACTTAATAGAAAAATTATGCAGCTGCAAATAGAATTGACTTCTTTAAAAAAAGATAAAAGTGACAGTGCAAAAGCTCGTAAAACCGAGATTGAAAAAGACATCAATTCATACCAACAAAAAGCAAAATTATTAGAAGACGCGTGGCAACAAGAAAAAGGCTTAATAGATAAATTAAATTTGGCAAGTGAAAAATTAGAAAAACTAAAAATGCAGTTAGAGCTGGCAGAGCGTGACGGCGATTTAGCACTTGCGAGTCGTATAAAATACGGGGACATACCGGCAGAAGAGCAAAAGCTCGCCAGCTTGAGGCGATCACTAGATAGTATTCCGGTTGAGAAGAGATTACTAAGAGACCAGGTTATGGCAGATGACATTGCGGCTGTGGTTGCTCGCTGGACAGGTATTCCTGTAGACAGACTTAAGGAATCAGAAACAAAAAAACTCAGCCACCTAGAAAATGCTATACAAGAGCGAGTTGTTGGCCAAGATAGGGCTGTGAACGCAGTTTCTAATGCTATTCGTCGTTCTAGGGCGGGTATAGGCGATCAAAATAGACCGATAGGTTCGTTTTTGTTTTTGGGTCCAACGGGTGTAGGCAAAACGGAACTCGCCAGGAGTTTGGCAAACGCCTTATTTAATGATGAACGTGCTATGACGAGGATAGATATGAGTGAGTACATGGAGCAGCATGCTGTGGCGCGTTTAATAGGTTCACCCCCAGGCTATGTCGGCTACGAACAAGGCGGTCAACTTACAGAAGCGGTGCGTCGTAGGCCGTATAGCATTTTGTTATTTGATGAAATAGAAAAGGCGCATCAGGATGTGTTTAACGTACTACTACAGGTACTAGATGATGGACGATTAACTGATGGCCAAGGCAGGACCGTTAACTTTAGCAATACAGTCATTATTATGACAAGTAACATTGGTTCGCAGTATATTCAGGATTGGAATGGCAAAGACTTTGCTAGTCTTGAAGCTACTCTTAGCAATGAGCTAAAAAAATATTTTAGACCTGAGTTTATTAACCGGGTCGACGATATTGTTATTTTTGACCGAATTCAGGCAGAGCACATGAAAGAGATTGTGGGTGTACAGTTACAACGCACTGCAGAGCAGATTAAAAAAACCAAAGATATTACCCTACAGTTTACCGATAAAGCAGAGGAAGCGCTGGCTATGCAAGGCTTTGACCCAGCATATGGTGCACGCCCATTAAAACGAGTCATTCAGACGAAGATATTAAACCCGTTGGCGGCTAAAATAATTGAAGGTACCGTACAAGAGAACGATCATCTACTTGTTGATGTGAAAAACGGAAAATATACTTTTAAAACTATGTAAGATCTTTACTACATAGATTAAAAAAGTACAAAATATCCCATACGTTGTTTATTTGGCGTTCTAAGTCGATACATATTTTGAAGTTTTTTAGCAGCATGCTGTAGTATCTTTGCTATGTGCGGCGTGGCATAAAAAACGGCTATTGCGAGCATTGCACCAAGTAGCTCGTCTATAAAATAATGTTCACCCAAGTACACAGTACCTATATATATAAGCGCGGGGTATATCCAACTAATAAATCGCCACTTACTTTTAAATAGGTACGTTATGAACAATGCAAATAATGTTGCATAGGCGGCATGGAGTGATGGCACAGCGGCAACTGGGTTTGGTGAAATTTCATTATAAAATGATGGGAAATCTTTGACACCTAAGCTCCACCACACGTCGCTAGATATTCTATGAATTGGTTCTATGTAACCTAGGTCACTTGCCATCCATGGTGGAGCAGCCGGAAAACCCAAGAATACGAAAAAGCCGATAAATGAAACAAGTACATAAGACAAAACTAATTGCCAATATTTGCTTGGTATACGTTTCCAAACATATACAGCAAGTGCTATAGGTAATACAAAATGTAGCATATACGGTAAGTAAAATAAGAAGTCATACCAGTTAGTTTGGCCCATCCACCACCAGTTTTGCAGAGTAGTGGTTGGTAATGTACCGCCAAACAACAATCTATCTACGGCAGGCATCCACATGTATTCAACGCGGCTATTTAAACCATCGGCAATACCGCGAAAAGATTCGTATACGAGTAAAATTGCAACAAATGGCAAAAAGCGTTTTAGCATTTCTATAGCTTGTTTAAATATCATGAACACAAACACTAAAAACACCAGTAGTTTATCTGGTGTCAAAAAACTTGGATTTTTTATAAATATTACGACAGATATAATTACACCTATCACACCAATTATTTGGAAAGCTTTTTGTCTCATTGACTAATGGTATCTTATATTGGCGATGCTATCTATAGCGAATGACTTATTCGCTATATGATACATTAGTACTATGAAATCTCCTTGGTATGAGTACCTAAATAAACTAGATAAAGAGAAGCGCGATATTGTTGTAACGATTCTGGCAATTGCAAAAAAACATACTCTTGAGCCAGAAGAAACAATGAGCTACGGCGTTCCTACATTAAAAAGCAACGGCAACTATATTATTGCCGTTGCAGCTCATAAAAATCATGTGGGTGTGTATCCATTTGGTGAAGCACCAATAATTGCTGTCAAACACATGCTTGGAGATGTAAAGACCTCAAAAGGTACTATTTGCTTTCCGTATAACGCTTTACCAACTGAAGAACAGCTAGCCGCTATAGTAGCTTTCAATTTGAATAGATAGCCTCGCATATTTACTTTGAATCACCTGCAGACAGAAAGTGTCAGAACACTACTATTATTTGCAATGTGCCTATGCTTACTTTATAATATACATCTGAAATACTATGTCAAAACAAAGCTCACCACGTTTTAAAAAATCAATGCCATTTGGCAGTATTGCTCTTGTTGTTCTATTTGTTGGGTTAGCTGTGTTTGGCGGCTACTTTTTTGTTAAATATCAGAATGTGAATACAAAATACAAAGAAGTAACACAATCAGTAGAAGATAGAGACAGGCAATTGGTGCAGGCTGTTTCTAAATTATATGCTGTTCCTGCATACGAAAAAGAAAAACCAACAGTACTACTAGTGAGTGACAAAGATCAGCTAAAAAGTGCCTCAGATGCGTCTGCAAAGTTTTTTGAAAATGCAGAAAATAACGACTACGTTTTAGCATATAAAGATGCTGATATTTCTATCATTTATCGTAAAGGCGAAAATAGAATTATAAAAATAGATAATTATAGTAATTTTGTTGCAGCAGCTAACCCAATAAACATATCTTTATTGGCAGCAGATACTGCCCAGAAATCAATCCAAGATAAAATTAGTCAGCAATTTAAGAATGCAGTTGTTAGCAATAAAAGCACCCCCAAGACAGCACAAACAAAAGGTGTAGTGTATGCAACATCGCCAGATTTTAATGATGCCGCAAAGCAACTTGCTCAGTTATTAGGATACGACGTAGGTAGTTTGCCAGCTGGCGAAGATGCCCCTGCACAGGGCACAGATATTGTAATAGTAGCTCCGGTCGCAAATCAGTAAACAGGATGTGCAAATATTGCCATAAGCGTTTAATTCTGTCATTATTAGAGTGAACTGGTACGAAAAGGAACACATGTACACAGTAAACAAAACCAGAAGTAGAAAAAAGCTCTTAATAGAATTCTTCGTAGTCTTAGTGGGCTTGTTTGTCATATTGGCTTTTGTAATATGGTTTTTCGTATTTAGAAGTAACGGAGAAACTTCTTCTAACTTTACAAAAACAGGTGGTACTGTCGCGGTTGTGGCACCAGCAACCGTTGATTTTGTTGTAGACGAGTTTAAAATATCACTCCCAGAAGGATGGGTATTAAACGGCAAGCAGAACCCCTATTACAATCAGGTATATTACGAATTTCAATCAAAAGTTAAAGACTACGAAAACCGCTGGCTGAAAGCGTATGTAGATGTGATTCCGCAAGAGTATGCTTTAAACAAACTATTGCCCATAACTGTCGAAGGAAACCGCATACAACCGGGTATTATGTCAGAAGATTGCAAGAGCTTTACGGGGGCACCAAAGCCTGGTGCTGGCCAAACGAGTGCTCAGACGTGGAAGGCAACTTGGCAAGATGTTACGTTTGTATGCGATATGGCGACGCAGCAGAATCATATTGGTACGGCTAACGCTACAAACGGCTACAACGTTCCTATAGTTGGACCTACTAAGGGCAAACACACCTACTTTTTTGTTTACATAGATCATAATATACGACCAGATACAACAATACTAAAGAATGCTTTAAAATCTTTCGAAGCGCTGTAGCATTTGCTATAATAAAGTTATTAACAATATACTTCGTGCTTTTTGTAATGGAACCATGTGTGATTCATGGACTGTGCCGCAACTGTAAATTGCTACATACGCAATAAGTCAGATACATTACTAAGACTACGACCAACATATATCCCGAGCAGGATACTAGGTCATTGGTGGACTGACTATATAATCCTGCTTTGTAGATAGAGCAGGATTATTCATGTACCAAGCGTTACTTACAAAAGAAAAATCTATACACACTCCAAAAAACAATGATCCGCTGGCACATGTTCGACTGTTGCAAGAATCATACGACAGTGCAGTAGCCTATCATAGAATGCGTGTAGAATTTATTACCGATATGGGTGAGCGTCTTGAAGACCAGCCCTTTATGAGCCAATATTCGTATACGTATGACGATAGCGAGATTACGTATGACACAGGCTTGCAGTACATGAAGTCTTTACAACTTTCGTATGAAGCTGCAAAACATGATGTCGCACGTGGTGGATTTGATGTGTATCATGAAGAACGTCAAAAGGCTTTTTTGCAACAGGGCGAATTACTTCTTGATTGGCTACAGCAGCCTAGTAATGACACGTACTTGTTACTAATCTCACCATGCCCCCCAGAAGAAGAGTTAAACCCTAATGAAGCACGACGACAAAGTTTTAAGCAAAAACGCATGATGGCGAGTCTACAGCTCCATGCAAAAAATAGTTTAGGCCAAGGCCAAACAATTGCATTTTCACTTGACGGCTTAACATTAGAAAGGTTGAATGAGCTACTAGATACACTGAATATTCATGCAGATGTTGCGTCGTCTAGCTTAGAGCAAGTGACAATACCAATTTTAGTTACAGCAGATTCTACTCCAAGCGAAACTGCAAGTGCAATCGTAGAAGAATACGATTCATTACGAAATCATGAAAATCCATCCGCTGTGTATCAGCAAGGGGTAGATACCAATAAGTCTGTTACAGAAGCCAATAGTTTTGTAGAAAAACACCCTGAAGCTTTTGATCTATACCGGACAATCATAGAAGAAGTTGCCGTTTCTATGCAAGTGGGCGTAACCCGTAGACTAAAACAAACGATTGATGATTATTTGGTGCGTCAGTATAAAGAAAAAGCAGTACCGCGATTTCTAAAGATAGACGTAGGACAAACACTGACGGAATCAATCGGTTCTGCAATGATTGATTATTTAAGAAAACAGGCTATACCAGAGTATTTAACACAAAAACTTCATAGTAGTAACGAACCGCAAATGGTGAATGATACACACGGAAGTTACGATATTGGGAGCGCCGGTGCTACGGCCATGAGTGAAGGGAGGGAATATGATAGTGCTTGTGCTAGTTCTTCTAATGCGGCAAGCGTTAATCCAGCCATACACAGTGGTACCCAGCGTCGAGAACTTGGTCTAATGAACAAGGCAGCATACGAAACACCTAAACCTATTTTTTCTAAAGGTGCATATGATGTCATCCCTATAGGTGCTTGCCCTGTTTGTGGTAATGAGTGCGGCGTTGGGATACGTAATAAAAAATCTGGTAAATGGTATTGTACGCGAACAAATTGCAGTGCATTTAAACAAGATATTTATGCGTATGTATTTGACACAGATAAATCATTAAAAGAAACAAAACTTAGTTCGGCAAAACAGGAGAATCTCGCTGAAGCGAAACAGAACCATTATGTATCAGCAAAAAGAAAAGACATACGCACACAAATACAACTTAACCAATATGCCATATGGACGCTAAAAAACACGATGTACGAATCTGGCGTATCGCCCAATGAGCGGACAGAAATGATAAAAGAGTTGATATCGCTCTATCAAACGCAAGGGCAATTGGTTCGTAGCGCGCTTGGTTTGGCAGCTAACACCACTACATCTTAAGTGTAATGCGTTCCAAGGTACTGCAAATGTTTTTCTCTAAATTTTCTAAACTCAGTTTTATCAAAACCGTTCTTTTTTATGAACGATCCCATTCTTTCGCTCCCTATATAATGCGGAAGCATAACGTAACTAGCACCATATGCATATAGTTGTTCAGCCTGATGAATATTATCGGCATGTACAATACTTACAGCGCTTGGGTTAATGGTTTCTAACTGTTGTATTAAGAAAATATTTGCTTCAAAGTCTGTGATGGTAGATACCACCAATTTAGAACGATGAATAGCGATTTCTTCTAGTAAATCACTGTCTTGTATATCACCATAAATATGTGGAATATTATTACGTTCTAAGGCTTCTATTTCTTCTGGATCATAATCTACTACAATGAATTTTTTGTGCATTTCTCTAAAACTTTTAACAAATTCACGACCACCACGCTGATAACCAACCAAAACAATAGTATAACTGTTCGCGTGCTCACGTTCGGCTTTTTGCTTGCTGTCGTAAAAGAAGTACCTTAAATGCTTCGCAAGAAAATCATACAGCTGGTTAGAGTACATAATCATATAGGTAGAAATCGCAATAGTAATAATACCTACGAGCGTTACCAAGAATACTGCTTCATCACTAACTTGGCCATTTTTTTGACCGAGCAATATAAAGATAATAGAAAATTCACTAATTTGGGCAACTGTTAAACCGGCCTTAAAGCTGGTTTTTCTGGTGTATCCCATAACACCCATGATAATCATCACAATGATTGGGTTACCTATTAATACAAATAACGACAATAGAATAGCCTGCCAGACAATGGGTCCAACACCGGCTATTTCTAAGCTTGAACCAAGACTAATAAAGAATAAAACTATGAAAAAATCGCGCAACGGCTTTAGCCGTAAGGCAATTTCTTGTGAATAGGGTAAAGATGCAATAGCTATACCAGCAAATAAAGCGCCAACTTCTAGTGAAAAGCCGCCTAGGTATGTTAGCGAGGCAATCCCAAATCCCCACGCCATAGCAAACAAAAACAACATTTCTTGAGATTTTGCCATAAATTTAGAGATTCGTTTTAATACAATATTTACAAACAAAATTACCCCAATAACAACCGCCACTCCCTTGGCAACAAGAATAATTATTTCTTCTAAATCTATCCCACCGTTACCGCTTGCACTCGCAACCAACAACGCTAGTGTGGCGATTATATCTTGCACAAGCAAAAAGCCGATACTTATTTTTCCATATAATTTATTTTGGTCTCGTTTGTCAGTGAGAAGTTTTAAGATAATAATTGTGCTGCTAAAAGTTAAAGCAATCGCTATATAAAGAGCACCTACTGCGTTATACCCAAGACCATATATTATTAAAAAACCTATAACGGTAGTAAACACCACTTGGCCAACTCCAGTTAATAGGGATACCTTACCTACTTCTTTTATTACTTTTGGGTTTAAACCTAAGCCGACTATAAAAAGCAGCAGGGCTATGCCAAAACTGCTAAAAGTTTCTAATGCATCAGAAGATTTTACGATACCCAAGAAAGCTGGCCCTACTAATAATCCAGTTATAATGTAACCAATAATGAGAGGCTGTTTTAGGGCACGCATTATCAGTGAAATGATGGCTGCAATAACTAATAGAGCGCTTATTTCTACAAATAATTCCATATATTTTTCTACCCCTTAACTACATTATAAAGCATAAAGATCTTGACTACTTATTTATAGACTCAATACATTAAGAGTTCAAAATACTTATACGTACAGTAATTCTAGATTGGATACAGACCAACAAGGCGTTGACATGTCAGTACATATCTTTATAAAACGCGTAAATTAGTTTTGATTTGCGCCGGAGATAGCATCCTCAATTACTTTAGAAAAACCTTCAACACTCGTAATTTGGCCGTTGTCTATCTTAACCCCATTAATAAAGTAGGTTGGCGTTCCATTGACGCCTTTGTTGTTACCTTCTTGTTTATCTGCGTTAATAGTGCTGTTTGTTGTATCAGAAGCATAATCAATAGTATATTTATTGATGTCTAATCCTATTTCTTTAGCAAAATTTTCAAATATAGGCTGAGGGTTAGTAGTTACCTGAGAACTCCACTGGGATTGCGTTTGATATAGCAAATCATGCATCTCAAAGAATTTACCTTGAGCTCCTGCGGCTTCTGCTGCACGTGCTGCTGCGCGGGCGTTAGGGTGTATGGTATCTATTGGAAAATGGCGGAATGTGAAAGCAATGTCGTCTTTATATTTATCAATCACTTGCTTTTCAATCGCTGCAAATTGGCCACAGGCAGGACACTCAAAGTCACCATAGACTAATAATTCAACATTTTTGGCATTGTTCCCAGTGGTGTGGTTGCTTACTGTACCTGTATTTTGAGTGTTTTGTGACTCATTATTCGAATTGCCAAGGAAGAATATTCCAAGAAAAGCGACGACAATTATTCCCATGATAATCAAAAAACGTTTATCCATTGTTCAGACTCCTATCTGTTATGCATGTTGTTATTCTATTGTATCAATAATACATAAGCTTGGCGCTATATTTTACAGTAAAAATAACGTAGAATAAACATGAGTGGAACTAATAGAAACATTATTACTAAGTGTATTGATTGGTGTTACATTCTATGGCATTTTACTTATAAGAAGCCTAGAGTTCATGAGTATACGTGAACTCAAACGCCAAGCCAGACAAGGCAATAAAGATGCCGTCCGCGTGTACCCAGTACGCGCATACGGTATGCAACTCTGGATACTGCTATGGACGGTACTTGGTTTTTTGACTACAAGTATAATTTTACTTTTAAAGAGTTTAATTGGTAGTCCAATACTAATTATCTTGATAAACGTACCACTTATCGTTGTGTTACATGCTATTTTACCGTGGTCAAAGCGCCCCAAACCAAGCTTGCATATGGCCGCTATAGTAAGCCCATATTTAGAATGGATTCTCCGAAAAACGTTTCCTATTATGCGCCGATTAGAAAAATGGGTTGGAAGATGGATCCAACCAGAACCGTTTATGCTTATACAAAGCAAAGATGAATTACTAGAAATACTACGTCATAACGCAGATGAATTTGACCGTATAAGTAAACACGAGTTAAAAATAGCCGAAAACGCACTTTTATTTGGAGAAAAGCTGGTACAAGATCATATGACACCACTCAATACTGTGCATTTTGTGAATGCTGACGATGAATTAACACCTGTTGTTATTGGCGAGTTACATGACAGTGGCCACTCGAGATTCCCCGTATATAGTGAAAACAATCAAAATATTATAGGTACACTATATTTACGTGACGCAATACGTTTACAGAAAGCCAAGCCAGTTACAAAAATTATGCGTGATGATGTGTATTACATCAATGAAGCGCAGCCACTCGATGTTGCATTGCATGGTTTTATAAAAACTCGGCATCATTTATTTGTAGTGGTAAATGAGTTTGAGGACGTGGTTGGTGTACTAACGATAGAAGATGTGATAGAACAAATCATAGGACATCCTATTCATGATGAAGATGATAGGTTTGATGACTTGCGCTTAGTCGCAAAGAGCAAAGCAGCCACAAAACGCTCGTCAAGAAAGTCAAATATCATTTCTTAGTTACCATACATAGAGTCGTACCATATCTGTTATAATGACAAGTTATGAGAACATTAGTAACTGAAACGATTAATAGTATAGGTAAGTCTGTCGTAGTACAGGGATGGGTGAACAGCAGGCGTGACCATGGTGGGCTTGTGTTTGTAGATTTAAGAGATCACACAGGTTTATTACAACTTACCATAGACGCTACAAAAGAAGGCTTTCATGCGGCAGAAGAACTAAGGGATGAATATGTCATAGAAGCAACGGGTCTGGTAAAAGAAAGAGATGAACATCTTAAAAATAGCAATATTCCAACGGGCGGCATTGAACTCGTGGTTGAAAACTTACGAATCCTTAATAAGAGCGAGCCATTACCGATATTGGTTAACACGAATCAAAAGGTAAATGAAGAGCATAGACTAAAGTATCGATACTTAGATTTGCGCAGACAAAAAATGCAAGACATGTTAACAAAGCGTGCACAATACTATGCAACGATTAGACAGTACATGGAAACCAATGCATTTACTGAAATAGCGACACCAATATTGGCTAATTCCAGCCCCGAAGGAGCTCGAGACTTTCTTGTACCGTCACGCGTACATAGTGGTAAGTTTTATGCATTACCACAAGCTCCTCAGCAGTTTAAGCAACTACTCATGGTTGGTGGGGTAAATAGATATTATCAGATTGCCACTTGTTTTCGCGACGAAGATCCAAGAGCAGACAGACTCTATGGAGATTTTTATCAACTAGATCTAGAAATGGCCTTTGTAGAAGACGGCGAGACGGTACGGCAAACTGTTGAGCCACTTATTATAGATCTGGTTACGACATTTGCGGGTAAATCATTGGCTGAATCTAAAATTCCAAGAATTACGTATCAAGAAGCACTTGATACATATGGGAGTGATAAGCCAGACCTCAGATTTGATATGCATCTCGTAGATCTAACAAAAGAACTAGAAAGTTGTGGTTTTGGTGTGTTTACCAACGCTATCAAAGCAAACGGAGTTGTTAAAGCTATTTGTGCAAAATCACAATTTAGCAGATCACAAATTGATACGTTCACTGATATTGCCAAACAAAACGGAGCAGGCGGGCTGCCTTATATGACTGTAGAAGATGGAAAACTACACTCATCTATTGCAAAATTCTTTAGCGATGAAGAGCTTAATACAATACAAAAAACTACTCATGCACAAGACGGAGATACTATTTTCTTTGGTGCAGACAGAAAGACTGTAGTAAATGCAGCGCTCGGAGTTCTAAGATCACACCTAGGAGATGTTCTTGGGTTAAAAGATGATAATACAGTTGCATTAGCTTGGATTGTTGACTTTCCTTTTTATGAATACGATGAAAAAACGAAAAAATTAGACTTTGGACACAATCCGTTTTCTATGCCAAAAGGAGGGCTTGGGACGCTGGAAAATGAAGACAAACTATCCATTGTGGCTGATCAATTTGATATGGTAATGAATGGATATGAAATTTGTTCAGGTGCCGTAAGGAATCATAATCCAGAAGTCATGTACAAAGTGTTTGATGTGCTGGGCTACAAAAAATCATATGTAGAATCAAAATTTGGCGCGATGTTACAGGCTTTTAAATATGGAGCACCACCTCACGCAGGGTGTGCTTTCGGATTAGACAGAATATTTATGGTGCTGACGAATGAAGACAATATTAGAGAAGTTGTTGCATTTCCAAAAAATGGCTCTGGTGTAGATGTTATGATGGGATCCCCGAGCACTGTAGATGAAACGCAACTAGAAGAACTTAATATTCGCATAATAGAAAGCAAAGATTAGGTATTTACCGCCCAATGGCACATATTCACACTCTAAGTGGCCAACATGATTTTACAGTGAGCGTATATATCGTGAGACAATTTGATGATATAGACTGGCGAATCGCATTACACGTACACAAAAAACATAATTCGTTGCTTCCTTTTGGTGGGCATATAGAACTAGACGAAACGCCATGGCAGGCGGTCGCGAGAGAACTAAAAGAAGAATCAGGGTATGATATGAGTTCGCTGTCCATTGTTCTTTCTAAGCCTAAACTAGGACTCGTAGGTTGCGATGAACATTTTGTACCGTTTTCTGTTAATACTCATGCTGTCCCAGGTGACGTACCTCATTACCATACTGATCTTACCTATGCATTTGTTGCAAAAGAAGAACCTACTAACGCAATTGCTGATGACGAATCTAGTGATATACGATGGCTAAGCCTACAAGAAGTAGAAGAGTTATCAGAAAAAGAAATCTATCAAGATGCAAGACAGTTAAGCGTATATGTGCTTCAATCTGTGCAAAACATGCCAGCACAGATATAGAGATGTTCAAACTAAGCTATAAAATGGTAAAATATCAATAGTTCTTATGGATAAAAATAAAGACAATACATTTGATGTACCAGCAGCGGAGATACAAGACAAGATAACTTTGCTGATGGGTTTGCCGCCAGAAGAAGCTACGGCAAGACTTGACAAAAATTCTGCTCCTCGCAGAATATCTTCACGTCGTTATAAAAGCACTGATGACACATCTAAAAGCGTAGAGAAAGTAACCGATGATCCACCTGCAGACACTAAGCCCAAGCCGCTCTTTGACGAAGCTGGCAACGAAACGGACGATACGGTTGTTGACGAAGTTATTGCTCAGGAACATAACACAAACACGGAATCTATAGCTGCAAGCTCATCAGATTATACGATTACTCCGCCTAAACAAAACGGTATTATCCGTTTTGCTAAAGCTTGGTGGAACCATAGAATTTTAAGAACAGTAATACTGTTGGCAGTGTTTGGAGCGGTGGTCTTTATAGTAGCTTTTCCACAAGCACGGTACTATGTTTTAAACACAGTTGGCGTGAGAGCAAGTGCACAGTTTAGAGTAGTCGATGTAATAAGTGGTAGGCCAATTAAAAACGTAACAGTAAGTATTGATGATAAGACTGCTAAAAGCGATGAAGAAGGTCTAGTAAAGATTAATGATATCAAATTAGGTCCAACATTAATTAATTTACAAAAACGTTCTTTCAAAGAAGAGCAAATTCCAGTAACAATTGGGTGGGGCAGCAACCCTTTTGATGGACCTTTAGAGCTGAATCCTACAGGTACCACGTTTGTTTTTACAGCCAAAGATTGGTTAAGTGGTTCTGCTTTGCAAAATGTTGAAGTTTCAGATGGTGAAAGTGTGGCACTTTCTGACGAAAACGGTCTTGCAAAACTTACAATAGAGCCAACAGAAAAAGATATTGCCGTTACATTTACCTATAATACATATAGAACCGAAACACTCACCATACCGGCTGACACTATCGCAAATGAAGAGGTACTACTTGTACCAAGCAGCCAAGATGTATTTATATCAAAAAGAAGTGGCAAATATGATATATATAGTCGCTATGTAGACGGAACTCAAGAAACCTTATTATTGCCAGGTACGGGTACTGAGCAATCCGATACCCATTTGCTTCCTAATCCAAAAAGTTCAGTCGTCGCATTAGTGTCTTCTAGGGACGGTTTACGCAACGAATCAGGCAGTATGACAAGTAGCGTATATCTTTTAGATACTACAACGAAACAAGTAGAAAAAATAGATACAAGCAGTAGCGAGCGTGTTCGTTTGATTGGCTGGGATGGTGACACTGTAGTTTTTGTTAAAACAGCTACGAATCAGCTAGCAGACAAGGGTAGCACACAAACAATCGTAGCCTATGATGCTGCAAAAAAAGAGGTACATGAAGTTGCAACTGCTAGTAACTTTACAGATGTTCGGCTTATTAAAGACGCAGTGTACTATGTGCTTCCTGTCAGTGATGGCTCCCAAAGCAAAGGTTTGACAAAATCGAGCCTCAACAATAATGAAAAAAAAGTGCTACTCGCGAAGAACATTTGGGCGGTATATAGAATAACCAACGATACTCTACAAATAAGCGCAGAAGGTGATGAATGGTACGAACTAACCCTTGAAAATGGATCAATAAAGCAACTCGAAGGTGCGCCGGCTGTTCCAAAAAATATTACCTATACGAGTAATCCGATAACTACAGACGTAGCATGGCTAGAAGAAAGAGACGGCAAGACAGTACTTTTGGTTTCTAGTAGTAATGCAAATGATTCCAAAGAAATAACCAAGCAATCAGGCATAAACTACCCAATTCGTTGGTTAAATAGCACAACGATACTCTACGCGGTAGCTACAGCCGGTGAAACAGCAGATTACATTGTCAGCACAACAAATGGCCAGGTAAAAAAAGTAGGTGATGTCACCCTTTCTGTGTATGCCGATAGTCAATACTACTATTAAAATATATGCATAATTATAGTCTTTTTATCGATAAAGTATGGCAGTTTTACGATACCCAAAAACGTGATTTGCCATGGAGACACATTAACGAATTAACAGCCCTAGATAGAGGTTACAGGGTTTTAGTATCTGAAATGATGCTGCAGCAAACGCAAGTCAGCCGTGTAGTGCCAAAATACCACAGCTGGTTAAAGCAATGGCCTACGCTTGCTGATTTTATGGAAGCAACACTTGCCGATGCAATAGTAGCTTGGAGCGGGCTTGGCTATAACCGTCGGGCAAAGTATTTGTTTGAATCTCTTCATGCTGTTTTTGCGCAATATAATGGAATAGTGCCGCCAGACGTACGAGCTCTCACTAAACTACCAGGTCTAGGTACAAATACTGCAGCTGCAGTTGTTGTTTATACCCACGACCTACCTGTTGCGTTTATCGAAACTAACATTCGAACTGTCTATTTACATGAGTTTTTTCCACATGCAAAAAACAGCATAACAGATGCAGATATCTTAAAATTAGTAAACACAACAATCGATACCGTTAAACCACGTGAGTGGTTTTATGCATTGATGGACTACGGTACATATATTAAAAAAACCTACGGTAACCAACTATATAAATCACATACATATAAAAAACAGGCAGCCTTTATTGGGTCTAGACGCCAGGTAAGAGGTAGCGTAATACTGCTGTTACGTCAAACAGTTTCTCTTACCCGTGATGAATTACATCGCGCTATAGACGATGATCGTTTAGACAGTGTCCTCGCCGATCTTATAAAAGAAGGACTCATAACGAGTAACAATACAGGTTCTTATCGTCTTGCGAGTGGGTAAAATGATATACTATTACTAATGAGATTATTGGTTATATCTGTGCTACTCCTCGTAATGGGCGTTGCTCCTAATGTACTTGCAGAAGGCCAAATTGATTCTAAAGATAGACTAATGGAACTGCAAGATAAGCGAAGTGTTTCAATTTTACCCCAAGACCGCGCGGTGGTATCAGAACAATGTATTAACAATAAACAAACTATCAAGACTTTGCAGACAGCAACAGATGAATCTGCTAAAAAGCGAATTGCCACTTACGGTGCTATTCAGAAAGAGATTAAAGCAATAGAACTGCGTATGTCCAAACAAGGCGCAGACGCATCAGAAGTTGATTTGTTGATTGGCAAATTACAACAAAGTTTAGATACGTTTACCGAAAAGTCACGCTATTCTCAACAACTAGCAGAAGACATTACAGCAGTAGATTGCGTCAACAGCCCAGAACTATATAAGGCTGGTATCGCAGAATATAATCAGACACGGCAAGAAATGTTTACTTTGGCAAGTGAGTTAAAAGTAACCGTATTGCTATCGCCCCAAACGACATTTAATCCACTGATAAATAGACTAAGAATATAAAATGAAACTAATTTTTAGACGCCCCAAACCAAAAGAACTCAACTTAGCTTGGATGATAGGTCTTACAATCGCAGTGTCTGCAGTTTTAGTGTTTATATCTTTTTTTGTTTTTTTAAATAGTGGAGCCTATGCAACCGTTAAGCAGATAAGTGCAGCCCAACAGGTTCTGCAAAGCGACTTAGACGATATTGATACTACAAGCCCGATTCAGGCTGATGATCTAGAGTACTATTCAAGAACATTACCTCAACGGGTTAAGTCATTTAATGATGCTGCAGACTTTGGACCGACTGGTCTTTAGCGCTTAACAAACGCTTTACGAGCCCATTCATCCAAGCTACCACCACCTCCTCCTGCGAGTAGTAACACTAGCGCACCGCTGTTAGAAGCTTGTATGATAGTAGATTTTAGTTCGTCATTGAGCTTGGCAGTGTGTGCATGTGCAGACTCAGGTAATTGAGCAATGAATTGTTCTGGGTGAATAATATCTAGTTCTGGGTCTTCGCGCGCAAGATAACTGGGTAACCAATAAAGTGCATCTAACTGTTGAAAAACATCCTTATAGGCATCTCTCATAAAATGTTGGCGTCTGTTGGTTAAAGGCTCGTACACCACAACGATTGATTTGCCATACTCTTTCGCAAGCTGTAGCGTTGCAGCTATTTCTTCTGGTGTGTGGGCGTAATCACTGTATATATTATCGGTTAGTTTTTCAAAGCGCCTATTAGACCCAGGATAGGCGTTTAAGGCGCGTATAATTGATTCATAATCATTTGTACGCTGGATCATTGCCATAGCTGTCGCCACACCTGCTGCATTGCTCCTATTGTGGGCACCTTTTATTTTTAGCAACGGTAGTAGTGATTCATCTATTTCATGAACATTATTTTTTGATTCTATTGATAAATACTTTAATTCACTTTTATGCGCAATTACATTTTTAGATTGGCTCACGAATTGCCTAAAAGCATCAATATAATTTTTTCTAGTAGGGTATTGCTCATGATGATCCCAGTCTACTTTTGTGAGTACACTGATGTATGGCTGATAAGCTAAAAAATTCTTATCAAATTCATCGCATTCATACAAAAAATACTTGCTCGATGGGTCGTAATGGCCCATGTCTCCAAAACTAATTTTTGCGCCAACTGAATAGCTTATTGGTACACCGAGTTGTTTAGCTGTCCATACGGCCATTGCAGTTGAACTGGTTTTTCCGTGTGTACCTGCAAAAGCAATTAGTTTTAGTTTTTTTTCTGTTAAAAAGTACTGTAAAAAATCATCTCTTTTAGAGTGATGAATACCCAACTCATGAACATACATTAATTCGGGATGGTGGGGGTTTTCTAAGGGTAACGCAGACGTATACACAAACCAGTCTATAGGCTTTGTTTGATGCATCTTTGCAATTGCTTCTTTTGTTTGCTCAATATAAAGCTGAATGCCGTGCTTTTGTAAATACGTTGTATATTGGCTTGCTTGCTTATCAGATCCAGATACTTCATAGCCAGCTTGTTTGGCAATCAATGCCAGAGGCCCAATACCAGTACCGCCTATGCCAGAAAAAAATATATGCATAATTGTCATCATACCTTATAAATTGCTATACTTACAGTAGTGCATGGTATTTTTACCTCATGATACAAAAAATTATAAACATACTATTTAAAAAACGTCATTTTTGGCGTAACGTCGGTTTTGACGAACTAAGTGAACTGTACACGAGTGAATTTTTGCGTAGCTTAGCTATGAGTATAATTGGTATTTTTGTGCCAATATATCTATACAAACTTGGTTATTCACTGACTGATATTTTTGGAATGCAAGTAATATGGGCAGCTATACGGCCACCGCTATCTTACATGGCGGCTAAAAGTGTTGCTATATTTGGCCCAAAGCACACAATGGTGCTTGCTTCTATTGTGCAAATTGTATACCTAGCTACTCTTATGAGTATGCAAAGTGCTCAGTGGCCGCTCGCTCTGCTTGCAGTGTTAGGGTCGTTGTCTTACACGTTGTTTAACATTGCTATACAGGTTGACTTTTCTAAAGTAAAACATACAGAGCATGGCGGCAAAGAACTTGGTTTCTTAACTATATTTGAACGTTTTGGTGCAGCCGTAGGGCCACTTGTTGGTGGTGCTATAGCGACATTTGTCTTCCCCCAAGCCACAATATTCATTGCCATTGTTGTTATGGCCTTATCGCTTGTTCCACTATTTTTAACTGCAGAACCGACCAGAACAAATCAGTTTATTACACTAAAAGGGTTTCCATGGAAAAGACACAAGCACGATTTTATAGCAGCAACATTCTTTGGGGTGGAAAACGTCGTTTCAATTGTTGTCTGGCCATTGTTTATATCTATAGTACTATTTACAAGTAATACATATGCAATTGTAGGTTTACTTACAAGTGTAGGTACGGCAATGGCTTTGCTGACATTCTATTTAATAGGCAAACTCATAGATGATAAAAAGGGTGGTTTATTACTGAAGGTAGGTGTTTTTGTTAATTCAATAATGCATATATTACGAATATTTGTAACGACACCAATTCAAGCACTGCTTGTGAGCATCGTTAACGAGCCAGTGACGGCCAGCTACCGTATGCCTTTTGCAAAAGGTTTATATGACGCCGCCGATAGCGTTACTGGTTACAGGATTGTGTACATTACGCTATTTGATTCATTTAGAATGTTTGGGTTGCTTATATTTTGGTCAGTAGCATTTGTTACATCTTTGTTTATTCATGATGAAAAAGTGCTTTTGCAAACATTATTTGTATATGGCGCTATTAGTTCATTAGGTATTTTAACGCAACGTTTTGCAGCATTAAGGTAATATACAAGTATGATTAATAAATCTAAAGCGCATCATTACTGGAAGGCTATTCGCAGGCCGTCATTATTTGTTATTGTTGCTGGTTTTGTATTATTTAGTGCTCTAAGTATATATGGGCTTCGTATAAACAACACCCGTATGCTCGAACTTAAGCAAGCAGTTTTTACAGCAGATGAACAAAACGGTGACATAGAAGCAGCTTTGCAAAATCTTAGAAACCACGTGAACTCACATATGAACACGCAACTCCGTGCCCCAGATGCAACAGAACCACCTATTCAATTGGTAAATCAATTCAATCGCTACGTACAAGCAGAACAGCTTAAGCTCGCTAATCAAGACACGAATAAGGTATACCAAGACGCACAAGCACGTTGTGAAACGGGTGCGATACCTCTTACGGCGCGGGCACAGTGTATTCAAGAATACATAATTGCAAACGGCGGTAATGCACCACAATTGTCTTTACCACCAAAAGAACTCTATACGTTTGACTTTGCTAGCCCTAAGTGGTCACCCGATTTAGCTGGCATATCTATTGTACTAGCCATCACCTTTTTCACCCTATTAGTCATTCGGCTAATAGTCGGTAGGTATATGAAGCGAGAGTTACAATAAAAAAGCTCCTCGTTTACGGGGAGCTTTTTTATTGTAACCAGTAAAGTACTAACTAATTGTTGGTATCTTGTTGTGGTTGTTGTGGTTGATTTTGGTTCTGGTTCTGAGTTTGGCTAGGATTACCGCCGTTTTTCTTGTACTCAGTTATTGCTGTAACAACTTGACCATCATCTTTTAGGTTTTCCCAGAACATTACATGTTCCTTTCGGATGTACATTACATCTTCTGGACCGTGTATTTCGTTACCCAACTTCGCAAGTGATATATTTTGAGTTGGCTGTTCGTTTGGATTTGGCTGAACTTGCTCTACACGTACATAGTAAATGTCGTTGAGCTTGTAGTAGTCACCATTTAATTCACTTAATTTACCAAAGTATACTTGACCATCTGCGCTATTTAAGAACACAGCTTGGTACTTGTCTTTATTGATTTCTGCTGAAATACCTTGGGTACTTTTTATTACAAAAACAAAGACTAGTGCAATGAGAAGTACTACGACAGCTGCAACTGCTGCAATCTTTGCAATTGTTCCTACCTTAGGTTTCTTATTTTTTGATGCACCACCGTGGTTTACAGGTGCTTGCACGGGTACTTGCCCACCAGCTGGAGCCGGCCTATTCATACGATTTAACTGTTCCATATACCCCTTTACCTCTTTATATTAATTAACAGTTTATGTACCTTATAGTGTAATCAAGCATAAGGCTTTTGGCAACAACTTTTTTTCAACTCACATAAAACCTGTTGACAACAGTTACCACAAGAGGGTATGGTAAAAGTACTACTAACAGTGTAAGGAGAAGAGTATGGCGTATCAACACACGAACTCAAAAGGTGTAACATATCACTTGAACTCAAAAGATGTAGTTCTACGCGGTGGCAAGAAGCAAACTATTTATTACTTCAGTAAGGATGAGCGACCTGAAGCATGCGATCTACCAGACGGTATGAGCGTAAACGAAAATCCTCGTAACGGTTTCTTGACAGTAAAGCGCGACAAAAAATAGCAAATTACTAAGAGAATACATTAGTCAGCGATCACGTTTAGTGGGTCGCTGACTTTTTATATGAAGCAGCGTATAGTTATAGATATATGGTAAAATCAGCGGTCGTCAAGGTAAAAAAGCTTGTAAAGAAATACGATAACAAGAAAGTTGTTGACGGTGTTTCTTTTTCAATCGCTCAGGGCGAGATCTTTGGTATATTAGGCCCTAACGGTGCTGGTAAAACGACCACGTTAGAAATGATAGAAGGCTTGCGCCTTATTGATGCAGGCGAGGCGTATATAGACGGCATCAACGTGGCTACACACCCAACAGATATCCGTTACCGTATTGGTGTGCAACCTCAATCACCAGCCTTTCAAGATAAAACTAAAGCGGTAGAAGTATTAGACATGTTTGCCGCTGCTTATGGTGTAAAAAGTAGTAGCCACGATTTGCTTCAAAAAGTAAGTCTCCTAGATAAAGCCTCTACGTATACCGAGCAACTATCTGGTGGGCAATTGCAGCGGCTTAGCATTGCTGCAGCACTTGTACATAGTCCGAAAGTACTATTTATGGATGAACCCACTACAGGCTTAGACCCACAAGCACGTCGTAACATATGGGAGCTCGTAAAAAGCATCAAAGCCAACGGTGTTACTGTAGTGCTTACTACGCATTATATGGAAGAAGCTGAATTGCTTTGTGACCGTGTAGCAATTATGGATAAAGGGGTCGTGATAGCAGTAGATACTCCTCAGATACTTGTAGAACAGTTGTTAATGCGAGGGTTCAAAAAGAAACGTCAGGTAAACCAAGCCAACCTAGAAGATGTCTTTATAGATTTAACAGGTAAAGAACTACGAGATTAGCCCATATGAGCAGTTTTTACACTATTAAAACAATTGCGGTAATAAATACAAAACGTTTTTTTCGTGATAAATTGGCTATTTTCTTTACAATTGCCTTTCCGTTAATATTTTTGATAATATTTGGATCTTTATTTAACGGTGATAACAACGTCTCATTTAAGGTAGCACTAATTAACGAATCAAGTAGTCAGATAGCGACACAATTTGTTAATAGTGCAGGCCAATCAAATATTCTAAAAATTGACAGTTCAATTGATAATAAAGACCAAGCAGTTAAAAAGATGCAAAGAAGCGAACTAGATGCAACAATCATTCTGCCCCAGAGTTTTGGCCAACAACAAAATGGTATTCCATCAGGGCAAGTAACGGTTTTATACAATGAAAATAGTCAGCAAGCTGGTAGTGCGTTGTCTTCTATACTAAAAGCCCAGATGGACGAGTTGAATAAACAGTTTGTTGATACGTACGTACCTTTTACTGTTGTGCAAGAATCTACCAAGGCACAAGGTCTGTCGCAATTTGATTACACCTTTGCTGGTTTAGTGGGCTTTGCAATTATTAGCCTTGGCATTTTTGGCCCGACCAATGTCTTTCCAGAGCTTAAAAAACAAGGCGTATTGCGTCGCTTACATACAACACCCTTGAAAGTGAGGCACTATTTTATAGCAAACGTTGGGTCACAGGGCCTGATTGGGATGTTATCTATCGCTACGATGTTTATTTTTTCTCTACTTGTTTTTGATTTACAGATGAAAGGTAGCTATGTAACATTCGCAGCGTTTGTGGCGCTTAGCATTGTCATGATATATGGCATTGGCTTAGCTATTGGTGGCTGGGCAAAGAACGAACGCCAAGCTGCACCGCTTAGTAATTTAGTGACATTTCCAATGATATTTTTGTCTGGCACGTTTTTTCCAAGGTTTCTCATGCCTGAATGGCTACAATCTGTTACCAATTTATTACCACTAACACCCGTTATTGATGGGGTGCGACTTATTGTGACAGAAGGCAAGGGTATGCTAGAAATTCTCCCACAGGTAGGGCTAGTGGCCGTATGGGCACTCGTAATTTACCTTATTGCGTTTAGAGTCTTCCGCTGGGAATAGACATATAAGCATAAACATGCTATAATATATTTATGGATAGCGCTAATTTTCCAAATTATGATCCTTCTGCTTATGAAAAATTACCAATCGATCGCAGAAAGAGCAAAAAATGGACTGATGATGGTCGGGCGGCGTTAGGTATGAAACCCCTTTATCACGATGATGAAAAAATAGAGTTTGTGTCTGCTGAAGCGGTAAATTTGTCTAATAAAATATTCTACAGCGATTTACAAAAACCACTCATAGTACGCAAGCTAGAAGATATGATTTTACAAGCTTATGTAAATCAAAAAATTACTGAAGAAGAAGCTTCTGGCTTAGTCTGCTACATAGAAGAGGTACTAGTGTACCAAGAAAACCAGCCACCAGCTAGAGATAGCGATGCGCGTAAGCGCCAACTTAATGATTCGTAGCGTATAATAACAAAATATGTTTTCACTACATAGTCTAAAGAGGCCATTTTTTGTTTTGGCACCAATGGATGACGTCACAGATACAGTTTTACGCCAGATTGTTGCAGATTGTTCACCACCAGATTTATTTTTTACTGAATTCGTCAATGTAGACGGCTTACAAAGTAAGGGGCGTGACAAACTGCTGCACAGGTTAGACTACACTGCTAAAGAACGCCCGTTAATTGCTCAAATATGGGGCAAAAATCCAGAAAATTACGAAAAAACCGCCAAAGAACTTGTTGCTATGGGCTTTGCTGGTGTTGATATTAATATGGGTTGCCCAGATAAATCAATCACAAAAAACGGCTGTTGTTCGGCGCTCATTAATAACCGCGAGCTTGCAGTTAGCATCATAGCCGCCGTTAAGCGTGGTGTGGCTGGCCGTATACCAGTAAGTGTAAAAACCCGTACCGGTTGGAATGAAGTTGATTACAGCTGGCCTGAGCTGCTACTAAAGCAAGATATAGATATGCTCACCATACATGGGCGCACTAAAACAGAAATGAGCAAAGTACCAGCTCGTTGGAACGATATCGCGCACATACGAACGATACGGGATAGCGTGGCGCCTCACACTCTTGTTGTTGGCAATGGTGATGTACTTAGCAGGCAGGAGGGTGAACAACTAGCAATGCAGCACCGCTTAGATGGCATTATGATTGGGCGGGCTATTTTTCATGACCCATATGTATTCGCTACACAAAGTCCGTGGGCATATACTTCACAAGTAAAAAAACTACAAATGTACAAACAGCACATAGAATTATTTTGCCAAACTTATGAACCAAAAAACGATGAAACTAGGTGGGTCCGTAACTGGGAAAGTCTAAAACGAATGGCAAAGATATATATTCATGGTATTGAAGGGGCAAGCGCTTTTAGAGATGTCTTTATGCGCAGCACAACAGCAGCAGAAATGTTGCAACATCTAGATAACGAGATTACAAAGCTACAAAACAACTAATTACTTATATTTCGCACTCCACTGGGCCATGTCCTGAAGTATGGTTTGCAAATCTCTACCTTTTGGGCTCAGCTGGTATGAATAGCGGGGTGGGTGCTCACAATACAAGCGCTTGTCTACAATATCTTCTTGCACAAGCATGTTAAGACGCTGGCTTAGTGTGCGCGGGCTAATGCCTATTAGTAATTTTTCTAAATCGCTAAATGTTTGCGGGCATAACGTTAGTTCACGAATCAGCAGGGGCGTCCATTTATCACCAAGTATCTGCAGTGCTTTTGCAATGCAACCAGCTTTTTGTAGTTCTTGGGGTGCTGATTGAGTCTTCATACAAAAAGTATACCATAAATAGACTTTACAAAGTATAGTGATATGCAGTATAGTAGTGACTATACAAAGTAAAGCGTATATACTATATACAGAAAAGGAGATACAAATATGGCGCATATACAAGTAATAGTTGGCTCTACCCGCCCTGGACGTGTTGGCCGTAACGTTGCCGATTGGTTTATGTCTCAGGCCCAAATACCGGCTGGTTCAACGGTTGAAATTATAGATTTAGCAGATATTAATTTGCCAATGCTAGATGAACCTAAAAGTGCGATGATGGATCAATACAGTAAAGATCATACAAAATCATGGTCACAAATCATTAGCAAAGCAGATGGTTATGTGTGGGTAACCCCAGAATATAACCACGGTACATCTGCGGTACTTAAAAATGCTATAGATTATTTATATAAAGAATGGGCATATAAACCTGTTGCCTTTGTCGGCTACGGTGGCATGGGTGCGACCCGTGCAATTGAGCATTTAGTAAATATTGCCAGCGAACTACGTATGTTCCCGCTAAAATCACGGTACCACGTGCTTGATGTATGGGCTGCCTTTAATAACGATGGTTCTATTAAACCAGAGCTGGTGCGTGGTGATGCCAGCTCGTTGCTGTCAGAAGTAACCAAAGTTTCAGACGCTACAAAGAGTTTACGGCAATAAAACTTGAAGAAAGACCGCCACAGACAATACCTGCTAAAATACAGTGATGAAGGCACCCGAGCTTAAAACTACTGATTCCCTTATAACACTAATAGTTCCAGACGTACAGCGTGACACCAAACTTGGCGTGCAATGGCTTAATGGTGAACTAGGACATGTCACTATGCAATCTATGGGGAACACAAAGGACGTTATAGATAACATACTCCCAACAACAGTAGAAACAGAATCAGAAAGGGTCAGAAACTTTCTAGAACGTACAGACCAGCTGAACTGGATGATTGAATATAACGGCACAGTAGTTGGTTCTATTTGGGTTGACTTAGAAGACTCACATTACCTACCTGGTCCATCAGTGCATATTATGGTTGGTGACCCAGCTATGCGGGGTAAAGGTATTGGTTCTGCTAGTGTTAGTGCCGTTATTGAGTATCTTCAAGGGCTTGGCAGTAAGGTCATATATTCAAGACATCTAATCACAAACGAAGCTAGTAGTAGATTACTCAGACAAATAGGATTTGTTAACGTAGGCGAGCCATATACGAGCGACACACTAAAATTTCAAAATCTAGTACTAGAAATATCGTAGTAAATTATCTAAACCTTTTAACTCGTACCTAACTCTTTTACATGGTCGCGGGGGCAGGAATATCTTGCTAAGGCTCGATGCGCCTGCAGCTTGTGCTCGGTGCAAGCACCTGCGCGCAAGCTTTGTCTTCCAACCTGCGACTATCGTCAAGTAAGCTTGCCGAGTCGCAGAACCGAGTCTTATCCCAAGATAAAGAAAAAATCCCTAGCAAATGCTAAAGATTTTTTCTTGGTCGCGGGGGCAGGAATATAGCTTCTAGCCGGATTTATCTTAAATACTGGAATGATAAATTCGGTTTCATCATATAATTCTGCGCTTATCGCTTGAATTATCTGAACCAGTTCGGCTATTGCCGAAAGGATCTCGTCCTGCACTCCGTACAAGAAAAAACACCCACACAAGGTGAGTGATTTTTCTTGGTCGCGGGGGCAGGACTCGAACCTGCGACCTTGTGGTTATGAGCCACACGAGCTGCCACTGCTCTACCCCGCAAAATAGGGTGGTTAAGAAGTGAAGGGGATAACCTTGTGGTTATATAGCTTCGCTCCGTGAAAATAGTTAATTGTAAATGGTAGATTTTCTCTGGCTTATCATATATTCGCCGCTTACGCTGATCGCGATTATGAGCCTTCGCGATGCTGCCACTGCTCGAACCTGCAATAGTATGTAGGCACGATAACGTATTTTAAGGCTTTAACTGCAATGTGTCAAGATTCTTTGTCTATTGGCTTGCCACTCAAAAAATCTAGCCACATACGCCAATTGGTAAGAAACGACGGTGTTGTATTAGATTTTGCTGCATTATCTGCTTGGGGCGGAATAGTATAAGACATCGCAACATCTTCTGGTACAAGTACAAGAATTTCGCCCGCAGCAGCTTTGTTAAAAAACTTACGTGCAGCTAGTTCTAGGTACGTATCTGTTTTGTAATACTCATTTTTTAGTTTTTGGTTGCTATTAATTTGTTCTTGCAAGGCATTTTTTTGTTGCAAAATGGTGATTTGTTGCTCTAGCTGGTAGTTTTTGTGGATAATCTTAGCACTACTATATGTAACAGATACGGCTACTAAGAGCACTGCCAGCAAACCTAATGTTCGGGCGTCTATCGCGCTGAGTTTTTGTATAATTGTTTGTACTTTTTGCTTCATGGTGTGTAATCTAATTATATCGTATCTGTAAAATCATTGTGCTGTTTGGTATACTATAGCAGCTAACCATTGTTTTGGCAGCTCGCACATATATACCACGGGGTGCAGTCCGTCAGCAGACGGGCAGACACCTTTACAACACGGGGGTGTAGCTCAGTGGTTAGAGCAGTCGGCTCATAACCGATTGGTCACAGGTTCAAATCCTGTCACCCCCACCAAAAGTGCTCCCATAGTGGGGAGTATTTTTATTTTTAGATTGGTCACTCGGCTGTTCCAGCCTCAACACGTGTGCTAGTTGGCGGCATTATAAGCAAACAATTAGCGACGCGGAAATCAAGCGTCAATGAGCGTGAACTCACACTGCCACTGGCAGTCTTCGGGTTCAAATCCTGTCACCCCCACCAAATAGAGTTAAATTATCCGCCAGAAGGCGGATTTTTTATGCAATATCTTCCACGAGCAAGGTTGTAAAATCTGAAAACTAAAATAGCTCCTATTGCTAGGAGCTATTTTAGTTTTCAGCGTAGTAAGATTACCAGCTGCTGGTGCGGAATGAACCGCCGCCACTTCGATTACCACCACCATAACCGCCACGGCTTCCGCCGCCACCGTTACGAGGACGATCTTCTTTTGGGCGTGCTTCATTTACCACAATGGTACGACCATCTAGCTCTGAGTTGTTCAGAGCATCGATAGCAGCTTTACCTTCTTCTGGAGTTTCGTACTCCACGAAGCCAAAGCCTTTGCTGCGGCCACTTTCGCGATCTTTGATCACGCTAGCGGATACAACTGTACCAAATGGAGCAAATGCAGCTTGCAGCGCTTCGTCATCGGTTCCCCAAGACAGGCTGCCAACAAATAGTTTGAATGCCATTCTTCTTTGTTCCTTCTTTTCTACTTACCGCAAGTACGACCCGTTCTGTCTTACTTTGCTTTAAGAAGTACTTAAAGGAGTGACATATCTTGCGTATACTAATATAACCATAAAAAGACAGATAAGTACAGCACTAAGTGCAGTAAATTTTACTAGCTGCGACTCTTACAGCCTCACTCCAGCTAGAAAAAGGATGGATTGTGTTTGCGATATCACAGGCGCGGTGGCAATGCTGTATAGCAAAAGTGAGTTCACTAGCAAATTCACTGGCCTGGGGGGCAACTATACTTACACCAACTACGTGGCCAGTGTAAGAAGCAACAATTTTAACGAATCCACTCGTGTAGGCGCTTGTGTGTGCTTTACCAACAATACCTAGCGGTGCTATTGAAGTCTGGTATGGTAAACCTGTTAGTTTGAGCTGTCTTTCTGTTTTGCCTACAACAACTATTTCTGGCATGCCATAGGCGACTCGCGGAACAGCATGATCTTGAAACATGATTTTCTTACGGTGCAGAATATTGTGGGCGGTAACAAGACCTTGGTGTACCGCACTGCTTGCGCTATGGCTATTACCAGTTACATCGCCAATGGCAAAGATATTCTTTTGTGATGTTTGCAGGCGCTTATTTACACGAATACCTTCTTCAGAATTAAGAACACCAGCGTTTTCTAACCCTATATCTGTATTTGGTATATTGCCCGCTGCTACAAAAATACTATCTACCGATACATGATGTTCTTGGCCGGCTTGAGAAAAAGTAATGAGATTACCGTTTTTGGTTGTGTGCACTTTAGTGATGTTCGCAGCCGTGTGTATCCGTACGCCAGTATTGGTTAAGGCACTCTCTGCGAGGTCACCTACTTCAGAATCAAACGAAGAAAATAAGTGATAATGAGATTCAAACACATGTGTTTTTACACCAAATGCTGCGTATATTTGAGCATATTCGTACGCCGTGGTACCTCCACCAATAATTGCAACAGACGGGGGCAGTGTTTTTTGTTTTGCAAAAGTCCTATATGTTATGTAATCAATTTCTTGTAAACCAGGTATTTTGGGAACAAAAGGTGTGCTTCCACTGGCAATAATGATATTGGCAGCAGTGTAGCGAGTTAAATCTACACTTATCGTGTGTTTGTCTAAACAATGGGCTTGGCCACGTACAAGCTGTATATTTGCATTGTCATATGGGCTATGACCCGGATGTAGCACGCCTGTACTATGAATGGATTGATTAACAGAATGAATTGCAGCTTCGTAACTGAGTTTTACATTCCCAATCTTTATGCCATGGGCAGGTGCCTGTGTAATCATTTTTTGCATAGCTGCTGTTTCTAATAGTGCTTTTGTAGGAATACAAGAATAGTTGGCACAATCACCACCGACAGCTTCTTTTTCTACTATGATGACGCGTTTGCCAGCATCGGCAAGGGTTAAAGCTGCAACAGACCCACCGGCTCCGCTACCAACTACGATGACATCGGCACTATATTTTTTACTTACGTTACGTCTATCCATATTGCTTAACCTTACCATATATCCTTATGCTTTTTGTAGACCATTGCAGCATCTTTATCATAGTGAGTGAGCTGTTTTATAGTGAAAGTTTTAAGATCTAGGGTAGTGACTTCTGCTTTGTTTTCTCGCCACGAATGACAAGCGTGTAAAATTTTGTCGGTAATCTCATGAGCAACTGCAGCTTTTACGTGTACCGCATATAAGCTGCGCTGAATGCTACGGCGATGTTTTTCTGCCGAGTAATTTTGAATGGCCCCAGATGCTTTAACGACATGTGTCATGTGTTGCCACCTTGTATTAATGCAGCATACAAAACGAACCATGATAATAGAATAATTGCTAACCCACTATATAACGCCATTGTGGTTTTGACACTTTCTTTCCATGCAATAACTCGTGAGACTTTGGTTTTACTTGCTATAAGGCTTAGTACACCATATAACGGAACGATTATACCAAACGCCAAAGAGACACTCCATGTAATCATAGAGCCACCAGATAATTGAGCGAGCAGTGTTAGTAAAAGCATACTTACAATAATAGGCAGGCCGGTCACGTACAAAAGTGTCGCAGCGACTACTAATGGCTGCAGGTACCCAGAATATTTTGTAGTATGTTTATGTGCAGCAGTTTTATGGTGTGTTATGCGCACAATAGGGTGGTCCCAAAAATAGTGGCGCACATATACAAGACCAACGGTTATCCCAATAATTGGGCCAGCTATATACATGGCGTCTAAATACGAAGGACTAAAAAATGTAATTATAGTTGCAAGGGTAAGCGAAGCGATGATAACAAGCATAAATATGTAGAAGAGAACTAACATAGCAAGTGTAATAACTTCCCACTGGGCTTTTTTATGTCCTAGAAGTGATGTCATCATAGAAGTGTAGGTACCAACAGACGACGCGCTCATGCCAATAGTAAGACCAATCATCAGCCCAATTAACATAAGACTAGAATCATTCATATTTGAACCCCAGCAGTACTGACTATATTTTGAGCAGCGCTAATAATAAGAATTACGCTCGTAAAAAGTATTATAAAGATAACAAGGCAATACAAAACGACAGCCAGAATAGGATTTTTTCTGGCGAACCGATATACCAATATAATTCCAACAATACTCAATGCAGCAGCAATAATTGCGCGCGCTGCAACTCCTTGTGCTGCTACTGTACTGCTGGCGATATACCAAGCGGTGCCCATTTTAATTTTGCCCTCTCTTTATAAAAACTATATCATTTAAGTAAACATTACCGCAATAACAAGGATGAGGATGTAGAAGGTGGGAACAATGGACAAACAGTGGTATCGCATGACAACCTCTGAAGTGTTAGAAGCACTGAGCGTTGACATTACGAAGGGTGTGACTATAGGCAAGCATACAATGTATAACAAGCCGTTTTTCATTCCTAAAAATGCGTGGCCATTATATGTATATAAAGTACTCAGAAATGGAGCATATACACATATACGAGCCGATAAACTCATAGTGGGTGATATTATTAGATTTAATATCGGTGACATCGTACCTGCTACTGTGCGTCTTCTGGAATCGCGTTCACTAGCTGTACAAGACGATAACATTATTGGTGGCAGTGGTTTATCATACAAGCATACGTTTGCCAGTAAATCTTTGTTACCAATTTCAGACCAAAAAAATATGCTGTTTGCAGGGTCGCGCATACAGGGCGGATCCGCCAAAGGTATTGTCGTCGGCTTAGCCCAACAATCAAAAGAAATATACGTAGCAAAACCAATGGATTGCATAAAAAAGCCGTATATTTTAGTAAAAAATAGTAATGTAAAGAGCCAGCTTAAACATGTGACACATGTATACTTTGATGATTTGCAGCAACCAGATGAAATAGTGCAACTGGTACAAAAACTTTATCTTCAAAAAAACATACAAGTATCATTTTTTGTGCACGATACAGTAGCACGAAATCTTACCGATAGTTTACCAAAAACGGCCTTCATGCACTTTTCTCAGAGCACACCACTACTACCTGCTGGTATACGCGTTTGGGTAGGACTACACGTGGCTAACAAAGCAAAAATTATTAAGAAAACAACGCCGCGCGGGGCTACTAGTATGTATGTATATCGGGGCAACCCGTATCAGGCGATTTCAAAAATTACAGACATTAGTGCCACTGTGACAGAACACGCTCGCCAAATTGCTATATATGAAGCGGACGTTCTTATACCGAATATATCAGTCGCTACTTTTTCTAGTATTTTATACAACAAAAAAATAGCATAAGGTTATTGACAATTGAGTAAAATTCGTATACAATACAATCATTGCTTATAAAAAGCAAAAAAGTAAAACAAATTTAACTATCAACAGGAGCGCTCTATGAGTGACGTAGTACTTGCGTTTGAGCTGACTCCTACCTCTGACGAGGCACTACGACGTATTGATGCGTTGTTAGTGTAGCGTAAAATAAAAAGTAGGAGCACGCCTGTTAATACAGGTTAGCGCAAAAAAAGAATGACCAGCTGCGATACTTTAGGGTCATTCTTTTTTAGTGTACAATCGGCGGTGCTGTAAATTAGTAGATAAATTTGGTATAGTACATGGTGCATTGTATAGCTGGCAGGGTAGCTCAGTTGGTTAGAGCACAGGACTCATAAGCCTGGGGTCACGAGTTCAAATCTCGTCCCTGCTACCAAACTAAAATGGTCACTACCAAGTGGCCTTTTTAGTTTGTCCTTAACTATGTTTTATGAAGCAAACGATACTTTAGGTGCTATTTTTAACATAGTTTAGATAAAAACCAAGTATCCTCATACGTATAACACTACTATGCAAGCGTTACGTATCAAGTTTGGTTATTTGATCTAAAATATTCACGACGTCTTTAACGGTATCTACTTGATAACTGGCACTAGATTCACCCAGCCCAACTTTAATACTGTATGCACGATCTGGCATCACTTTAAACATATCTTCGTCTGTGTAGTCGTCGCCAATGCATAATATAAAATCCCATACATCTTGACTCATTATTTCGGCAACTATTGCACCTTTGTTCATATTTTGTGGCTTAACTTCAATAATTTTATTACCTTCATAGACATCAATATCAGTATGTTCTAGCTCATTTTGTAGCGTCATTTTGAGCTCTTCTTTACGAACGTATGCAAGATCTGGTGATACATTTCTATAGTGCCAGACAATAGAGAAATCCTTTTCTTCTACTGATGCTCCTGGCGTTTTTTCGGTATATTCTTTGAGGATTTTGATAATTGGTTTCTTCCATTTTTTAGGCATCAGACTAGTTTTTATCCAGCTACCTGTATCAAATATCCAACCTCCATGTTCGGCTACGAGCCCAGGTCCTTTGTTTTTAAAGAAAGAATCTAAAGTACTTTTTGGTCTACCACTGACGACCATAACTTTATTTTTATGATCATCTGTAAACTTTTTGATAATACGCCTAACTTTAGGAGTGGGGTACGCGAGCGCAGCTTTTGGTGATGCCACAAAAGTCTTCAAGGTACCATCATAATCCAATAGGATAAGACGTTTATTGGCAGTTGTATAATCGTTAAGCAACGTGTTAAGTGTATTACCAATAAGTCTTTTTGTCGTGGTAGCAGATTCTTTATGGGTTGCTTCAAGACCTCGAATGTAATCTTCTGCCCATTTAGAAATATTGTACGTAGATATCCTATCTTGCATTGCCAACATACGTTTTTTTTGCTCTTTTGTGGGCATTTCTATGGCAGTTACTAGTGCATCTGCAACCATCTGGTGGTCGTTTGGATTCACCTGCAGTGCCTCTTGAAGTTCACTTGCAGCACCGGCCATTTCACTTAATATGAGCACACCTTTTCCTTTGTGATGAGATGCGACATATTCTTTTGCGACTAAATTCATACCATCTCGCAAAGGCGTCACTAACATAATCTCTGCCATTGCATATAGTGCGCTTAATTCATGGAACGGTAGTGACTGGTATCGATAATGTATGGGGTTCCAGTCTACGGTTGAATATTCACCATTTATTCTACTAACTTTTTGTTCAATGGTATCTCGTAGGTCTTGATATGCTTCTACATCACCCCTCGAAGGTACGGCGAGTAGTATGAGTACTACTTTTTCGTGATAGGTAGGGTTTTGCTTTAAGAATGTTTCAAATGCGTCTAGTCGTGCAGGAATGCCTTTGGAATAATCTGCTCTATCTACCGCTAATATCACAGTCTTTTTATCATGTAATACACCTATATTCTTGAGTATCTTTTTAACCTGATTAACAGTTGGTGTTTTTGCAAATTTGCGGTAATCAATACTAATTGGGTAGGCATCTGCCTTCACAACTCTGTTGCCTACAGTGATGTTTCCAAGATTAACATCATATCCTAAATTTCTTTGCACGCTACTTAAGAAATGTCTTACGTAATCATAGGTATGAAAACCTACCAAGTCAGAGCCTAGAAGCCCTTCTAATATATCTGTTCGCTCAGGAAGTATTCTAAAGATTTCATACGATGGAAACGGCGTATGCAAGAAAAAGCCTATACGCGCATTGGCGTGGTGGTCTCTTATTAATTTCGGTAACAACATTAATTGGTAATCATGTACCCAAACTACAGAACTATCTTTTATAAATTTGTTCACTTCTTTAAAAAAGAGTGCATTGACTTGTACATAAGAATTCCAATATTCTGTTTTAAACTCGGCCATATTAGAAAAATAGTGGAATAAAGGCCAGATCGTTGCGTTACAATACCCAGAGTAAAAATAGTCAACTTCTTGAGTTGTTAAGAAAACTGGGTGGCACTTATACTTTTTTAGCTCTTGGGTTATTTGTGACTTTTCTTTATTGCTGAGTTCTTCTGAACTAATGCCAGGCCAACCAACCCATATGCTGTCTCTGGTTTCACTGACTTTTGACACACCAGTTGCTAATCCACCAGTACTTGGGTGGAATTGCAATACACCGTCTTGTTTTGTAACGCTTACAGGCAGCCTCGTAGATACGATAAGTAGTTTATTAGACATATGGGCTCCTTAGTTTTAAGTATCATTATACACTGTACAAAAATTATCATTTGAGCCACAGCATGCGAGTTGCTACCATTAAGTGAAGTTGAACAAATTATCATATAGTAAGATTAGCGACGGCACGTATATATTAGCTGTTTCAGGTGGTGTTGATTCAGTTGTACTGTTAGATTTATTAAAAAAACAACATAATATAACGCTTGTGATTGCTCATGTAGACCACGGTATACGAGAAGACTCTGGCATAGATGCTATGTTTGTTGAAGAGCTAGCAAACAATAGTGGCTATACATACGAAACAACGCAGTTGTCTTTAGGCAATGATACCAGCGAGGATTTGGCCCGCCAAAAACGTTATGAATTCTTATATAGAATGCAAAAAAAACATCAAGCTGCTGCAATTATTACTGCTCATCACCAGGACGATATGATTGAAACAATGTTTCTTAACATTATGCGAGGCACAAAACGCAAAGGTATTGCTTCGTTGCAAAGTACCGATACGATTATTCGGCCAATACTTTATGTTCCTAAGCGTGATATCTACAATTACGCCAAAGCTCATAATTTGCAGTGGCGTGAAGACAGTACAAATATTGATACAGCATACGCCAGAAATAACATTAGGCATACTGTCGTTGCCAAGATGAATACCCAGCAACGCGCTCAGGCACTGGCTATAATTCAAAACACGCAATTATTAAACACAAAAATTGACAAAGAGCTCCGGCTACTTATTACCCGCGGGCTACATAAAGATACACTGGTGTTAAATAGAAGCTGGTTTTGCAAATTGCCCCACGATATCTCCACAGAAGTAGTGCATATGTTGCTACGAAGAGCTAACGCGGCAAACGTTGATACTCCTACTATTGAAAAAGTAACCGTAGCTATCAAAACGATGTTGCCTGGAAAAGTGATTCAGGTGTCTGGTGTTGATATTCAATTAACTAAACGTTCTGCCAGATTTATTTCACGTAGTCAAACAGATGAAAAAACGGTATAATTGATTGATATGGATAAAAAGAAAGTACCTCAGAAAAAACCTGATAATAAAAAAAGGTTGTATAAGAACCTAGGTTTTGCAGTTATTGTTGCGCTATTCGTTGGCGTATTTTTGCTTAGTTTTAATAAACCAGCCGAACTCGCTCAAAAGCCTTATAACGATGTAATGAATCGTGCTAACAGGGGTGAAATATCTAAACTTGTTGTATCTGGTGAAAAAATAGAAGTAACGCTCAATGATCAAGACAAAGCCAGTGAGGTTACCCGTGGCGAAGCAGGTTCGAGTATTTATGGGCCAGGAGGCTTAACAAATAGAGATGTATCTGTTGAGTTTAAAGAAGCTTCGTCTAGTGGCGCAACAATTACTGCACTGCTCATTAATTTATTACCAGTAATTATCATTGTAGGTGTGCTTATTTTTCTTTTAAGATCTGCGCAAGGACAAGGGAACCAAGCGCTTGGTTTTGGCAAGAGCAGTGCTCGGTTGTATGGTAATGAAAAAGAAGTTGTTAAATTTAACGATGTTGCCGGCAACGACGAAGCAAAGGTAGACCTCCAAGAAGTGGTAGAATTCTTAAAATTCCCTAAGAAATTCCAAGCAGTTGGCGCTCGTATTCCTAAGGGTGTATTACTAGTAGGCCCCCCTGGAACAGGTAAAACTATGATGGCTCGAGCGGTTGCTGGTGAAGCAAATGTACCCTTCTTTAGCATATCTGGTTCAGAATTTGTTGAAATGTTTGTTGGTGTTGGTGCTTCCCGAGTTCGTGATCTTTTTAGTAAAGCTAAAAAGAATGCCCCTTGTATAATTTTTGTAGACGAAATTGACGCCGTTGGCCGCCGCCGAGGCAGTGGCATGGGCGGAGGTCACGACGAACGTGAGCAAACACTAAATCAAATACTTGTAGAAATGGATGGCTTTGAACAAGGCCAAAACGTTATTGTATTAGCCGCTACAAACCGCATGGATGTGCTTGATCCTGCTTTGTTGCGCCCTGGACGATTTGACAGACGGGTGGCCATAGGATTACCCGACCGTAAAGATAGGTTAGAAATACTAAAAGTACATTTTTCTAAAAAGCCGCTACAAAAAGGTGTTGATCTAGAATCTTTGGCAGCTAAAACGGCCGGCTCTAGCGGGGCAGATCTTGCGAACATTGCGAACGAAGCTGCTATTGTAGCTGCCCGCCAAGATCGTACCAAGATTACTGAACAAGACATTACTGAAGCGTTTGAGAAAGTTGCAATAGGACCAGAACGTAAAAGTAAGGTAATGAGTGAAAAAGAGAAAGAACTTACCGCCTACCATGAGGCTGGACACGCTATTGTTGGGCATGTATTGCCTGATAGCGACATGGTCCATAAAGTAACAATTATACCGCGAGGTGGCACAGGTGGTGTTACGTGGTTTATCCCGCCAGAAGACAAAAGCTATCACAGTATCATTGAATACAAAGATGTTTTGGCGCGTATGCTAGGTGGCCGTATTGCCGAAGAAGTAATTTATGGTACAGAACGTGTCACTACTGGCGCTGGTAATGATTTACAAAAAGCTGCCGAACTTGCTCGCGACATGGTAGTCAATCAAGGTATGGGTAAGCAGTTACGTGACCAAGTGTTTCACGTTGAAGGCGGTATGATGCTTGATAGGCTGGTATCTGAACGTCAGTATTCAGATGATACGGCAAAAATCATTGACGATGAGGTAGAAGCACTCATCACAGAAGCCGCCCACCGTGCGCGGGTAGTAATACGTGCGAATAAGCAATACCTAGATTCTTTAAAAGATGCATTGCTAGAAAAAGAAACTGTAGAAGCAGAAGAAGTAATAAAGCTATTATCAGGATCTACGATGCCGTCAGCTGCGGCCCTTTACTAGGGGTTCTGTCGCCGACATAGCGCATACAAAACTCGTCGTATGAACCGATTTTTAAACAGAGCCAACAAACGGATTAGCCTCGGCACAGCAGCAGCGCTCTTGGCGGGTACGTCATTCTTAGGAATATTTTTAGGTATACTGCGCACTAAATTAATTAATGCGAACTTCAATGTTTTTACTTCTGACGCATATTTTGCTGCATTTAAAATCCCAGATTTTATCTTTTTTACTCTTGCATCGGGTGCTCTTGGAGTCGCTTTTTTACCGATATTAAGTGATAGACTCGCTAAAAATAGACAATCTGCATGGGAAGTCTCAAGTTATATTCTTAACTTTTTGGGTTTAATAGCACTTGTGGCTTCTATTTTGTTGATGTTGCTTGCCGACCCTCTGATGCGTTACGTTGTGGCACCAGGGTTTACACCACAACAGCTTGAACTATCGGTTTCTATTATGCGCATTGTTTCTGTTAACGTGTTTATATTTTCTATTTCTACGATATTATCTACGGTGCAGCAAGCCGTTGGGCGTTTTTTCTTTATAGCCATTGCACCATTGTTTTATAACACTTCTATTATTGCCAGTATATTTATCTTTGGTGACTCGCTCGGTATCGTTGGGCTGAGTCTTGGTGTCGCGCTTGGTTCTATTTTGCAATTACTTGTAGTGGCGCTTGGTATGGCTGGTCTTAAATTTAAATACACTCCATTAATAGATTTTAAAAACCAAAGCTTTAGAGAAGTGCTACGGGTGCTTCCAGCTCGTGCTATCGACCAAGGTGTAGATAGTATCAATGCAATTGTAGAAACGAGGTTTGCTTCTCGGTTGCTGACTGGATCGGTTACTTGGTATGAAAATGCTCTGGTATTGCACTTTGCGCCAATTTCATTAATTGGAAACTCTATATCGACTGCTGCGTTCCCCCGACTAACAGATAGGCTAGCGCAAGGGAGAACTGATCTTTTTAGAAAAGAATTTATTAAAGTACTAAGAACAATGATCTGGATAGCTCTGCCAGTCGTTGTTGTTAGCTTTTTTGCTCGGGCATACTTGGCTAGAATTATTTTTGCACGAAGCAGTAGTGAAATTGCTATGATTTTTGGATTTTTGAGTGTGGCAATATTTTTTAGAATAATATACACAATAATTTCTCGCTATTTTTATGCTCATAAAGACACCAAGACTCCGCTATATGTTTCACTTTTTGTGATAGCACTGAACGTATTTTTAGCGTATACACTATCTAAACCGAGTGCCTATGGAGTTGCTGGTTTAGCAATTGCCCAAAGTATTGTTGCGCTCACAGAGGTTATGATTTTAGTTGCAATCATGATTCAAAGAGATAGAAAATTATTTACAGGAGATTTTGTTCAAGCGATTACTCGTATGATAGCTATTACAGGATTTAGCGCTTTTGCTACATATGTAGCAATCCAATTCTTTCCACTACTACAAACGGACACAGGTTTTGTGCTTATGATAAAACTAGGCATTATTACTTCAATCACGTTTACGGTGCACACAGCCATGTCGTATGTTTTTGATATGCCAGAAGCGCGTGCAGTTGTACAAAAAGTAAGAACGATGGCATTAGCCGTCATAAAGGTATAAACGTGGAAAAGATTAGAAATTTTTGTATTATCGCACATATTGATCACGGTAAAAGCACTTTAGCCGATAGGCTCATGGAACTTACCAATACAGTAGATAAGCGTAATATGAAAGCGCAGCTCTTAGATAAAATGGATCTAGAACGCGAAAAGGGAATAACCATTAAATTGGCGCCTGTACGCATGGTGTACGATAATCATGAGTTAAATCTTATAGACACACCAGGGCATGTAGACTTTAGTTACGAGGTGTCTCGTAGTCTAGAGGCTTGTGAAGGTGCAATTCTAGTGGTAGATGCCAGCCAGGGTATTCAAGCCCAGACGTTAGCAAATGTGTATTTAGCGATGGCTGCAGACCTGACGATTATCCCCGTACTTAATAAGATTGATCTGCCAGCCGCAGATACAGAAAAAGTTAGCGCAGAAGTCATTGCACTATTAGGCTGTACAAAAGAAGATATATTACATATTTCTGCTAAGACGGGCAAAGGAGTAGAAACAGTACTTGATCGTATTATTGCAGATGTGCCGCCACCACAAGGCTCGGCAGACCAACCAACCCGCGCATTAATCTTTGATAGCTATTACGATGATTATCGGGGGGTTATTTTATATGTGCGTGTTTTTGACGGAGCAATCCAAAAAAACGATGCAATACACATGATTGGTACCCGCAGCTCGGGAATCGCCCTTGAAGTAGGCTGTTTGCAGCCTGGCATGATTGTAACTAACACATTAGACACTGGTGAAATCGGCTACATTGTTACTAACCTTAAAAGTACCCGCGAAGCAAGGGTAGGAGATACGGTAACGTTAGAAAAAACACAAGCACATGAAGCATTGCCCGGTTACAAAGAAGTAAAACCATTTGTTTATGCGGGATTTTTTCCAGACAGTAACGAAAATTATCAATTGCTAAAAGACGCCATTGAAAAACTCAGCTTAAGTGATTCGGCATTACAATTTACACCAGAAAATTCACCGGTGCTTGGCTTTGGCGTTCGTATTGGCTTTTTGGGGTTACTCCATATGGATATCATTAAAGAGAGGCTCGAACGAGAGTACGGGCTGGAACTTGTAATTACCAACCCAAGCACTGACTACCATGTAACTCTTATTACTGGTGAAACCCTTGATATTAAAAGCGCCAGCGAACTGCCTGATCCGGCAAAAATAGAGACTATAAAAGAGCCCTGGATAAAGGGTGAAGTCGTGTGTCCAAAAGAGTACGTAGGCTCTGTCATACAGCTCATTGTCAGCAAACGCGGTAGCTATAAAAATGTGAGTTATGTTGATGCTACACTAGCTTTAATTAGTTTTGATGCTCCACTCGCAAACTTACTGACAGATTTTTACGATCAGCTTAAAAGTATCACGAGTGGCTACGGATCATTTAATTATGAGCTTCATAATTACAGGGCAGAAGATTTAGTGCGACTTGACTTTTACGTTGCTGGTGAACGCGTAGATGCGCTAGGAATAATGGTACACCGCAGTGAGGCAGAGCATCTAGGCCGCGTAACAGTAAAAAAACTTAAAGATGTTATACCACGTCAAAATTTTCAAGTAGCGTTGCAAGCAGCGATAGGTGGGCGATTTATTGCAAGAGAAGACATTAGTGCGTACCGTAAAGATGTTACTACGGGGCTATATGGTGGGGATGTATCTCGTAAGAAAAAGGTTCTCGCGAAGCAGGCTAAAGGTAAAAAACGTATGAAACGTTTCGGCAAAGTTGATATCCCGGCAGAAGCCTTCACTGTTATGCTTAAGCGTGATTAACTGCTTGTACGTCACGCAACACTTCCCCTATATGGGTAGCAGGATTTACATTTTCATAAGTTTTTACTATTGTGCCATCGGGACTAATGAGATAGGTATTGCGCTTTATTCCTTCGTATTCTTTACCCATAAATTTTTTCTTACCCCACGCCCCATACGCTTGAATCGTTTCTGTTGAAGTATCGCTGAGCAAGGTAAAGTTTAATTGATGTTTATCGGCAAATTTCTTATGGCTGGTGACAGTATCTTTAGATATACCGAGCACGACCGCCCCGGCGTTCTCTAATAGTTCTCTACCGTCCCTAAAGCTACACGCCTCTTTTGTGCAACCAGGGGTAGCATCTTTAGGGTAAAAATATACGATCACCCATCTTCCTCTGTAGTCTTGTAATCGATGGGTTATATTGTTTTGATCTTGTAGCGAAAATTCTGGTGCTTTCATAGTATTTGGTCTCCTATATAAGGTATAGTATAGCTATGTTTCCACAATCTACACTACTGAAATATTTACCAGAATTCCAACGCATCCTTAAAACATATAAGCCCAGCTTAGAACTACTTGATTTACTACATGATAATAAATTCGTGTTACTATCTGCCCCCACAGCAGCTGGTCGTAATACCATCATAAAAAACCTCATAATGACGGGTAAATATTACTATGTCGTATCAGACACTACCCGTAAACCACGTATCAATAATGGAATACCAGAAACCAACGGGAATGAGTATTGGTTTAAATCGGAAGAAAGTTTTATTCAAGGGCTCCGTAATGGCGCGTACGTAGAAGCTGCTATTATTCATAACCAGCAAGTTTCTGGCGTAAGCCTAGACGAACTGCGCAAAGCCGCTCAAACTAATACCATTGCAATTACAGATATTGATATACACGGATGTGACACAATAAAAAGTTATAGTGATAGCACTATTCCCGTATTTATCTTACCTCCAGATTTTACTGAATGGATGCGCCGACTTGATGGTAGAGGTGTCATGGACCCACAAGAAAAGCGCCGACGCTTAACGAGTGCAGCAGAGGAAATTGAGCTTGCCTTGCAACGATCATATTTTAAGTTCATTGTTAATTGGGATTTACGTGTTACTGTAGATGCTCTTCATCAGCATATTACAACAGGAGATTTTGGAGAGTTAGAACAAGCCAATGCGCACGTTCATGCCGAGCAGCTGCTAGCAGATTTAAGCGCATATTTGCGCTAATTTGTTCATATACAGGACACAGATACAACCAGTATTTAGCACTCTTGACTAACGAGTGCTAAATACGCTATACTACCATCAGTAAAACGTAGTTACTATATTTTATGACAGAAAGACAAGCAAATATCCTCCAGGCTATAGTAGAGCAATATGCAGAAGTTGCCGTTCCGGTAGGTTCTGTACTGTTGGCAAAAACTTTTGGTGTATCATCTGCGACTATTCGGGCAGAAATGGCTCGCCTAGAAGATATGGGCTACGTAGAGCACCCGTATACGTCTGCTGGGCGAGTACCTACAGATAAGGGGTATCGGTATTATGTTAATGCGGTAACCGAACAGGCTGCGATTCCGCACGAATCATTAGATGGTTCTACTAAAATCGATCGTAATGCGAGAGCGATTGATGTGCGAGTTCGTAGTGCAGGAAAAGCTGCTCAAACAATTAAAACAGCAGTAGATAGCTTAGTAGATATTACCCATAATTTGTCTATCGCTACCATTGGTGATCAGCTCTATATGAGTGGTATATCCCACTTGTTTAGTCAGCCAGAATTTGCCGATGGAACTGCCGTGCATGAAGTCGCAAAACTTATAGATAATCTTGAACCATGGCTCCAGGAAGCATCGCCCAATGAACCGCTTAGTGTATATATTGGTGCTGAGAATCCCATAGGCAAGGCGAGTGGCTGTAGCCTAATAATTAGCAAGTTTAGAAGCCCATATAGCGATAGGAGCTATATAGGTGTTGTAGGTCCAACCCGGCAAAGCTATAAACAAGTAATGGGCCTCGTTCGCCATGCTGGCCAATTATTAGAAAAAGTATTGTAAGGAAAGTATGTAGTATATGCAACCAAAGAAACCACGTAGAAAAAGCGCAAAACAACAAATAGAAGAACTCACTGAAGATTTGCAGCGATTACAAGCAGAGTTTATTAATTTCAAGCGGCGTTCTGAAGAAGATCGTACAAAAGCCGTAAGCTTTGGTAAGGAGCAAGCCTTTGAGAAATTACTACCTATACTTGATAATCTCGAACGCGCTCTTGCTCAGCCGCCGGCTGACATTGCTGAACACCCTTGGGTAAAAGGCGTATGGGCTGCTAACAAGCAGCTAGAAGCCGAGCTAAGTGCTGCAGGTCTACAAAAATATGGAGCGGTAGGAGAGCCATTTAACCCAGAAATTCACGATGCCGTTAGTATGATCGATGGTGATGGCGAGAAGGAAGTTATTGCTGCAGTAGCCCAAACAGGCTATATGTTGGACGGTGCAATTATTCGCCATGCTGTTGTGCAGGTAACCAAGCAATAGCCATGAGTGAGTCCGTGCATCAATATACTGATGTATTAGCAGTGCACACCCCACAGTATGAACAAAGCCTAGAATCGCTCATTGCAGCTTTTGCATGGGCGCTTGGCAAACTAGACATGCCTCCAACTACATCCTGGGATACTTTGAGTGATTCTGAACAAGACCATATTCAGCAAACACTTGTTAAAGATATTTATAAATACGCAACTTATGAATTAGGTCTTCCTAAACAATGGGTCGATGACTGTTTTGATGATGTATTAAATATGGAAGATGTATAAAACACAACAATTAGCACTCTTGACACATGAGTGCTAAACTCTGTATGATAAACAAGAGTAATCAATCACATTTACTGCTAATTTAGAAAGGAACCTATAATAATGGGAAAAATCATTGGAATAGACTTAGGAACGACAAATAGTGCTATGGCTGTTATGGAAGGTGGTAAACCAGAAATAATCGCCAATGCAGAGGGAAATCGAACCACACCGAGTGTTGTCGCCATAAATAAAGGCGGCGAAAGGCTTGTAGGCCAAACCGCTCGTAGGCAAGCTGTTACAAACCCATCTAATACGGTATATGAAATGAAACGACTGATTGGCCGTAGATGGACAGATAAAGAAGTACAACGAGACATAAAATTGATGGGCTACGAGATGGTAAAAGGCTCTGACGGTAGTGTTAAGGTAAAAATGGGTAAAAAAGAATTTAGCCCAGAAGAATTATCTGCTATGGTCTTAGGCAAATTAAAGGCAGATGCCGAGAGCTTTCTTGGGCAACCTGTATCAGAAGCAGTCATTACTGTGCCAGCTTATTTTGACGACGCTCAGCGTCAGGCGACAAAAGATGCTGGTAAAATTGCTGGTCTAGAAGTAAAGCGTATAATTAACGAACCAACTGCAGCTGCCCTAGCATATGGTCTAGAAAAAAAATCTACTGATGAAAAAATAGCCGTTTACGATTTAGGTGGCGGTACATTTGACGTATCTATCCTTGAGTTAGGTGACGGTGTATTTGAAGTAAAAAGCACTAACGGTGACACCCACCTTGGAGGCGCAGATTTTGACCGAGCCATCGTGAATTATTTACTTGATGAGTTTAAAAAAGAAAGCGGCGTAGACGTTACAGACGACAAGGCAGCTATGCAAAGATTACGTGATGAAGCAGAAAAAGCTAAAATTGAACTTTCTAGCTCTAACGAAGTTGATATTAATCTTCCATTCTTAACAGCTACTGCTGATGGTCCAGTACACTTTGAAACCAAATTGACACGTGCCAAGCTAGAAAGTTTGGTGGCGGATCTAGTGAGTCGCACTGCTGGTCCATGTGAAAAGGCACTAAAAGACGCTGGCTTAAAAGCTTCAGATATTAATGCAGTTGTACTGGTTGGAGGTATGACACGCATGCCTGCGGTTCAAGCGAAAGTGAAAGATATTTTTGGCAAAGAGCCCATGAAAGGTGTTAACCCAGACGAAGTAGTAGCCATAGGTGCAGCAATACAAGGTGGAGTGCTTGCAGGTGATGTAAAAGATGTACTACTCCTAGACGTTACCCCGCTTTCTCTAGGCATAGAGACTCTTGGTGGTGTAACCACAAAACTTATTCCACGCAACACGACTGTCCCTACGAGCAAAAGTGAAACATTTAGCACAGCATCTGATGGTCAACCACAAGTTGAAATTCATGTATTACAAGGCGAACGTGAAATGTCTGCCGACAATAAAAGCCTTGGTAAGTTTGTGCTTGACGGTATTGCCCCGGCACCTCGTGGTGTACCACAAATTGAGGTTACGTTTAATATAGACGCCAACGGTATATTGCATGTTACAGCTAAAGATAAGGGAACAGGCAAAGAACAAAGTATCACGATTCAAAACAGCGGTAATCTTAGTAAAGAAGATGTAGAAAAAGCCGCCAAAGAAGCAGAAGCTAACGCAGAAGCTGACAAGAAAAAACGTGAAGCAATTGATGCCAAGAATAGTCTTGAAAACGGTATTTACCAAGCAGAAAAGCTCAAAAAAGATAATGATGAAAAGTTATCTGACGATGATAAAAAAGAACTAGATGCTATTATCGAAGCAGCAAAAAAATCACTTGAAAGCGAAGATAAAGATACACTTGAAGCAGCATCAAAAGAGCTCACAGAAAAGCTGATGCCAATTGGTGCAAAACTATATGAAGCAGCTGCTCCAGAAGATGAAAATAAGGCAGATGGCCCGGCTGAAGGCGAAGTAGTTGACGAAAAAGATTCCGACAAGAAAGAGAAATAGTGAGCCACGTACAATCTACCGTACAACGCAATAAGCGTATAGAACTATATGCGCTTATTGCTGCGCTTGTGCAACCACTTTTAACTATTCCTCAAATTGCACATATTTATAGTAATCAGAGTGCTCAAGATGTATCACTAGCAACGTGGCTGGGGTATTTATTTTTCGGTATTGTATTTTTAGTGTATGGTTTTGTCTTTAAGTTGCGGCCCATATTTTATGGACAACTAATTTGGGTAACCATGCAAACAATAACAGTGATAGGGATACTAATTTATGACTAAACGTGATTATTATGAAGTGTTGGGTGTCACAAAAGATGCTTCGGCCGACGAAATTAAAAAAGCATTTCGGCGTATGGCTGTACAACATCACCCCGATAAAGAAGGTGGCGACGAAACCAAGTTCAAAGAACTTAACGAAGCCTATGAAGTATTAAAAGACACCGAAAAACGCAAACGATATGACCAGTTTGGACATGCGGGTGTTGGAGGCGCTAGTGGCCAAGGATTTGGCGGTGGTGCCTACGACTTTAGCGGCGGCGGTTTTAATTTTAATGGCCAGAATATCAATTTTGACTTTGGTGACTTAGGCGATATGTTTGGTAGCTTTTTTGGTGGTCAGCAGCGTACGCGCACCCGTCGTGGGCGTGATATCGAGGTAGCTATCGAGCTCACTTTTGAAGAAGCGGTGTTTGGCGTAGAGAAATCAATCAAGCTCAACATAGAAAGCGATTGTGAGCACTGCAAAGGTAAAGGAGCAGAGCCTGGGTATGAACTCAAAACCTGTAAAACTTGCAATGGCAGTGGGCAAGTGGTCACTGTTACACGTACGATTCTAGGTAATATTCAACAACCACAAACGTGCCCCGATTGTCATGGTACAGGTAAAGTACCAGAAAAGGCCTGTAGTGTATGCGGTGGGAGAGGAGTCAAGCGCAAAGAACAAAAAATAGATCTTAAAATTCCGGCCGGAATAGATGATGGTGCGACTATCCGCTTGCGCGAATACGGCGAAGCAATACAAGATGGCCAAAAAGGAGATTTATTTGTGCACATACGCGTAAAGCCGCACAAAAAGTTTACACGTGAAGGTGACTTGATACTAAGCCACGAAACCGTAGACATGGTAACAGCAGCATTAGGCGGTGTGTTGAAAGTAGAAACCGTTGATGGTGAGGTGACTATGAAGATACCTGCTGGTACGCAAAATGGTGATGATTTTAAATTGTCTGGCCATGGTGTACCGCATCTTAAGAAAGATACTAGAGGCCCCCATATAGTTACACTAGATGTAAAAACACCTACTAAGTTATCTAAAAAGCAAAAAGAATTACTACAAGAATTCCAGTCTGCTAGCGGTAAACGTAGCATATTTAACTAGTAATTTGCTATAATATCTATGCATACGGCTCATCAGCCGAAACAAACATGTTATGAAATTCTTTATTGTAGATAACGGCAGCTTGTATTTAAAACACATTGTTAATCGTGTGTCTGCTAATCACGACTATATTGTACAAACATATTCCCCGTTTGAACCACTCGATGCACAAGATGCTGATTTTATAATATTGTCTGGTGGTATGCAAAATGAGGTAGCCGACAATCTAGATAACGGCGATCCTTGGTACCGGCATGAATTTGATCTCATACAGCGTACCGACAAGCCTATCTTAGGGATATGCCTGGGCCTCCAAATGATTGCAGTGGCCCTTGGTGGTTCACTAAGTAGGTTACCATCTATGGTAGACACCAATAAGCACGTAGTACTTACTAATGAAGGTGAAGCATATTTTAGTCAGCAAGAACTGTATGTACACGAACGACACCAATGGGTTGTGGACTCTGCAGATACCGTTGGCATGAACATTCTTGCACACAGTAACGACGGCATAGAGATACTGCATTATCCTGAGCGTAATATTATCGGCACTCAATTTCACCCAGAGATAGATGCTTCACCCAATTCACCCAAATTATTTTGGGATATTCTACAGGTAATTGAACAACCAGCAGAGGTAGCACGTGCGTGACGCCAAACAGCAAGGCTTTGTAACAATGATTGTGCTATTGTTGGTCGTGCTCGTTATAGTGATAACCATAGCATTTATGCGTGTTTTAAAAGCAAATAGTTAACAGAAAAATAATATAGCAATAAAAGCAAAAACCTGCTAGAATATTAATATGCCTAAAAAGTTAATACGGCTAGGATGCAAAGAATCTCGCAACCATAAAGTTAGTGCAGGGCTGCCTTTTTAATTACTTGAAACACTATGTGGCAATGTCTCAAATCGTGACACGCAAAAACTAAATAACGATTCTTACATACCTTGTGTTCATATTTTGAAGGTGCACTAACTGAAATAAAACTAACTCAATCGACAGATTATTATCAAGATGAGGTTAAGAGTATTCTAATGGTAAACAGAGAAACTCAATTATTTACCACTAGGGTTACGAATATTCAGATTGAATAAAGAAACAAAACCTATAAGCCAGCTAGTACTAGATAAAGGAAATAAATATAATCTTTTGCGTAAATATCTGTAACAGTTAGCTACTAATTGGGGTATAAAAAAGTTTATAATAACAAAATGATAAGCCAAGAAATTGCTGATAATTGGCATATGTGCACCTATAACTGAAGCGTATGTCTGCAAAAGTTGATACCGTGACACCTCATCTAGGAAAGAGTTTGGGTAGATGAGGGCAGATAACTATATACTATTTAAAAAAAGTCGCCCTATTATCGCAAAAAAGTACATAAGACTACAAACTATAGCATAAAAGTTGTTAGAAGCTCGAACGGAAAAAGCCAGATAAGATATGCTGTAAGTGATTGGCATGGTAATAGAAGGTAAAAGTTAAATCTAACTTTACAAAAACCGCATCCGATTTTCCAGTATTGATTGGCGCAATTACCTTACGTAACAAGTTTATTGTTGATACTTCTTATAAGCTCGAAGCATATAAGGCGCAAATTAAATCTAGCAAGGACAATCTAGACAGACTTGGCGAAAAATATTCACATGAGTCAAGCCTTGACCCAGTTAAATTTTATAAAGAAAGGTATCTTAAACAGTAGGAATAATTATGAAAATAGCAATTTTATCAAAAGGATCTTTAAATTATTCTACTAAACGTTTACGTGAAGTTGCTGAAGAGCGTGAGCATGAGGTTAAGGTTATTAATTATGCCAAATGCTACGTAACTGTTGAAAAAAGTAATCCGGTGGTGCATTATCGCGGTAAACCGCTGCCAAAATTTGATGCAATCATTCCGAGAATAGCCCAGAGCTATACAAAATATGGTACAGCTGTTGTAAGACAGTTTGAAATGCAAGGCATTTATACTACTGCTAGTTCTATGGCCATAAACCGCACCCGTGATAAACTAAGGGCCTATCAGCTTTTGGCTCGAAAAGATGTAGGTATTCCTCGTACTGTATTTGCCCGCGAAACTGCCGATTTGGAGGGTGTTATAGAAAAAAACCGCGGCACGCCACTAATTACGTGGTACACATGGTAATGGGGTCGTGCTCGCCGAAACTAACAAAGCTGCAAAAGCTGTCATGCAAGCTTTTTATGTAGAAGGTGTTAACTTTTTGGTACAAGAATTTATTAAAGAATCAGCCGGCACTGACATACGTGCTTTTGTAGTCGGTAGCCGAGTGGTTGCCAGTATAAAACGCCAAAGTTTAGATGATGATTTTAGAAGTAACACACACCAGGGTGGCGTTGGCAAAGCCATAAAACTAACCGACGAAGAAGCTAAGACTGCTGTAAAGGCCGCTAAAGCTATGAATTTGCGTATCTGCGGTGTTGATATGATGCGCAGTGATAGAGGACCGCTTGTTTTAGAAGTAAATTCTTCAGCAAGTTTAAAATTGAAATTAATTACAGGTAGGGATATCGCCACAAAAGTTATAGAATACATAGAGAGAAATGCAAAACAAGTTAAAAAAGATAAAGTCGGGGCCTAAACAAAAAAGTTTTGTTTATAGCGCACTTGTAGTTACTGTACTGCTGGCTTTTATAGGTTTAGCATCATACCTTTTTATACATAGACTAAATACTGTGACCTATGTGAACGCTACTATTGGTAGTGAGCAATTTAGTCTAGAACTCGCTGATACTGACGCGGCACGCGAAAAAGGTTTATCAGAGCGCGATAGTATAGGGAAAAATAACGGTATGCTGTTTGTTTTTGATACTGCAGGTGATTGGCGTATGTGGATGGTGCAAATGCGCTTTCCTATAGATATTGTTTGGCTCAATTCCGATAAAGAAATAGTGTATATCAAACATAGCGCGACACCCGCCGAATACCCCGAAATATACAAAGCACCCCAGCCAAGTGCCTACGTTATAGAAGTAAACGCAGGTACACTCAATCGGCTCGGTGTGCAAGAAGGCGACAGCATAAGCTTTTAGGGGTACACTATTTAGTATGGATCCAGCACTAATTATTATCGTTATAGCAACAGCAGTGTTTGGGATTGCCCCCATCGTGCTAAGATCTTCAGCCGTACTCATATTTTTGATGTTGGCTGCGGGGGAGTTGTTATCACGCCTGACTGCACAAGATGCAACTCAATTTGTACAGTCTTTACCGTCGTTTAGCAGTTTGCCAACGTATAGTATTGTGCAAATAATATTGTTGACGATAGCCCCGCTTATAATATTATTTTCGTACAAAAATAGTAGTAAACCTTCGCAACTATTTTTTCATCTGTTGCCAGCTGTAGCTAGCGTACTGGTTTGTGTAATGCTCGTCACGGCAAAGCTTCCGTATGAAGTAAAAGATGCAGTAGAACAATCTAATATATACGGTACAATTGAACCATTCTTTAGCGTAGCAGTAGCTGGTGGATTACTTTCCAGTGCTTTTTACTTAATATCTACAAAGCCAAAACACTCTAAACATAAAAAACATCTGGGTTAATTAACAGATTGACAAAAAAGACAATTTAAGAGAAAATAAAGCGTGCTTCTTTAGCATAGTAGTACCGTATTATCTTACCAAGCGCTTGTTAGATTAATGCGGGACCATAGCTCAGCTGGTTAGAGCACCTGCCTTTTAAGCAGGGTGTCGTGGGTTCGAGCCCCACTGGTCCCTCCAGTTATATTACCCCAGCTTAGCTGGGTTTTTAATTTGATTATTCATCGCGTATGCACGAACAAAAAACGTCAGCATAATGTTATGACGAATAACTCTTGGCAATTATTGCCAGAGAGTAAAGCTTTACTATATTACTGAAACCGTAGAATATTGCATTACACATTCTTTCTAGTACTGTGAACCTGCTACTATTAATTCATGAAGCCTAACGCAAAATTCTTTAACAAGAAACAAATGGTATTCCAAGAGTTGTCTATTGGAATACTAATTTATATGGCAGTACTTGGCTTTTATAACGACTATACTACCGTAGTAGATGCTAAAAGTTTTTCGACTATAATGTTAGCTTCCATCGTTCTAGAAATCATGACATTTGCAACCTTTTTGTTAAAAAATAAAATAGTAAAAAGATTAAAACGACATTCACAATTATTTTATAAGATACTTCGGTTTTTTACGGTTTGGTTCATAATGTTTGTGTCTAAGTTCGTTTTTGTATGGGCAATAAATTGGTTATTCGGTGAATATATATCAATTAACGGCTTCTTTGGCATATTGCTAGTAGTTTTAAGCGTGACAATAATGCACAGATTAGGGTACCTTATTTTTCATTACCTAGGCAGATAAAAGCCATTTAATTTTGTGTTGAAGTAATAATAAAAATACATTAACAAACTAACATGTTTGATATACTCATACATATTATAAAAACCGTGCATAGTAATTGGCACTCGTCTATAAGCAAAATTACTCAAACATCATGAACCTGCGCCGAACAACATATATTGCTATAGCTTGTGCTACAACACTTATTGGCTTGTTTCTAGCTAAATACATAACACCAATACCGGGAGATTGGTTTTTTGTATCGGTGGTTTTGCTTCCGTTGTATTTTTCTTCAAAAACAAGAGTTATTTTTGTAGGTACTACATTTTTAATCCTCGGTCTTTGGCGTGGTGGCGTATTACAGGCAGACTACCAGCAGTTTGCTACGCACTATGGTGAAAAAGTTACTATCACTGGCTATGCTATTGAAGATGCCACCTATAGTTACAACGGCCAATTAGAAACTACGCTTCAACTGACAACCGTTAATGGGCAACCAGCAAGTGGTAAAGTGACACTTCGTGGATATACTGAACCAGCCTTGTATCGTAATGATAATATCGAGGCAACCGGTAAATTACAATCTACACTTGGGGGTAAGCAAGGGAGAATGTCATATGCAGATCTTAACGTTGTTTCTAGAAGTAATTCTATTATAGAGAAGGTTCGTAAAAATTTTATCGTTGGTATGCAGAACGCACTACCTGAACCAGCCGCCAGCTTGGGCACAGGTATTCTTGTCGGCCAGCGTAGTTTATTGCCCGATGATGTCAGTAGCGCGTTACAAATAGCTGGTCTTACGCATATTGTTGCTGTGTCTGGCTATAATTTAACAATTATTATTAATGCGGTAAAAAGGCTTTCAAGACGTTTGTCGCGGTTTCAGACGGTAGGCATATCAGCAGCATTAATATATGTATTTTTGCTTATTACGGGTTTTTCACCGTCTATTGTTCGGGCGAGTCTTGTGGCGGGATTAGGCATGGCGGCTTGGTACTATGGTAGGGAATTTAGACCAATAGTACTTATTTTATTTGCAGCAGCTGTAACAGGCTTTGTTAACCCGTATTATGTGTGGGGTGATATCGGCTGGTATTTATCGTTTTTAGCATTTTTTGGTGTATTAGTAGTGGCACCGCTCTTAGTCAAGTTGTTTGCAAAAGGTAAGACCGAACTGCCACTATTGCCGACGGTAGCCATAGAAAGCTTTTCTGCACAAGTAATGACATTGCCGCTAAGCATGTTTGTATTCGCCAAAATTTCTAGCATTGGCTTTATTGCTAATATATTAATTGTGCCGCTTGTGCCGTTTGCTATGCTTGCTAGCTTTGTTGCCGGTTTGAGCGGTATGTTTATGTCTCTATATGCTGGTTGGGTAGCTTTACCTGCAAGAGTGCTGCTTAATACCATGATTCATACTTCTGAATGGTTAGCGAAGTTGCCACATGCATTGAGCTATGTGCAGGTATCGGCTGCTTCAATGGTAGGTATGTATTGTATATATGCAGTAGTCCTAGTGGGTCTAAAAAAGAGAACTCAATCTGTTATAATAAAAGAAAGTAGTAATTAAAAGGACTATTGTCATGTCAGGACATTCTAAGTGGGCTACCATCAAGCGCCAAAAAGGTGCAAACGACGCCAAGAGAGGTGCATTATTTACCCGTATCGGAAACCAAATTGCTGTAGCTGCAAGGGCTGGTACTGATCCTTTAACGAATACTAGCCTAGCAATGGTGATAGAAAAAGCCAAGGCGGCTAACATGCCCATGAGTAACATAGAACGAGCAATCGCGCGAGTTGCTGATAAGAATGCTGCCCAATTGACTGAAGTAATGTACGAAGGCTATGGTCCGGGTGGAGTAGGCATTTTGGTAGAGTGTGCAACAGATAACCTTAATCGTACCTATCCAGAAGTGCGCCACGCTTTTGCAAAACATGGTGGTAATATTGCTGAATCTGGAGCAGTCGCATTTCAATTTACCAGAAAAGGCATTATTCGTATGCAAGCTACTGGAGATGATGCTATGCTAGCAGCGCTAGATGCTGGTGCAGAAGATGTCAATGAAGCTGGTACTGAAATGTTGGTTTATACAGAACCAAAACAGCTTGCTAAAGTTCGTGATACCTTAAAAGCAAAAAATTTTTCTATAGCAGAAGCAGAGCTAACGTATGTACCTAATAATACAATCATCATAGATAATGCAGAAACGGCTGCAAAAATCGAACGATTACTAGACGCACTAGATGAATTACAAGATGTCATTAGTACACATGTTAACTTTGATGTACCCGATGAAGTAGCAGATAAAACATGAAGATGCTTGGCATTGATCCTGGTACAGGCATTGTTGGTTTTGGTGTCATTGAAACAGATCGTCGCAAACATAAAATGCTCGATGCCGGTGTAATTAGAACACCCGCACATCAGGCCGATGAGTTACGTCTACACACAATATACACATCCTTACAAGAAATAATACAAGAGCACAACCCAGATGTCATGGTTGTTGAGCGCTTATTTTTTGCACGTAATGTTACTACTGCTATGAGTGTGAGCCAAGCAAGGGGAGTGATTTTACTTGCGGCTACAGAAAAAGGCATACCAATAGCCGAATACACACCTTTGCAAATAAAGCAGGCACTAACAGGCTATGGTAGGGCAGAAAAACAGCAAATACAAGAAATGGTAAAAGTACTCCTTGGTCTACAACAAATTCCAAAGCCTGACGACTGTGCTGATGCTTTAGCTGCAGCACTTACCCACGCCACAGCGCCTCTGTTATAATAAAGTATATGATTGCACTACTAGAAGGTACGATAGTTGAACATATTGATGACCAGGTGATTATTACCTGTGGTGGTGTAGGCTATGGTGCTTTGGTAACATCAGAAGATTATGGGAGGTTACCTGTTGGCAAGTCAGCACGTTTGTATATTTATGAACACATTCGCGAGCAGAGTCATGATTTATTTGGTTTTATTGATATATCATCAAAAGAATTATTTGAAATACTACTTAGTGTGAACGGGGTGGGTCCTAAAATGGCGTTAGCTATCATGAGTGTTGCGCCAAGTACAGAAGTTAGAAAAGCCATTGCAGAAGGTAATATGGCGTTATTAAAAGCTGCCAACGGTGTTGGTAAACGGGTAGCTGAACGTATAATCGTAGATTTAAAAGAAAAAGTAGGCTATGTCAGTAGTGATGAAGGTGCATATAACGGCTTAAATACTTTAGTAAGTGACGAAGCGGTTGATGCATTAATTTCGCTTGGGTATACAACCCTAGACGCACAGCGTGCACTCGTGGGCATAGACACTAGTTTAACAACAGAAGAGCGTATTAAACTCGCATTACAACAAGGATCGCATCGATGATTGAGAGAATAGTTAATACTACCCAAGATGACAATATAGTAGAAGAGCAACTTGAACTAACATTACGCCCCAAAGACTTTGCTAGTTACATTGGTCAAGAACGTTTAAAGCAAAATTTGCAATTAGCAATTACAGCAGCCAAAAAACGTAATGAGCCAATTGATCATGTACTACTGTTTGGCCCACCCGGGCTAGGTAAAACAACAATGGCAAGTGTCATTGCTAACGAAATGGGTGCGCAAATCCGTATTACTAGTGGTCCGGCTATTGAGCGGGCTGGTGATTTGGCAAGTCTACTTACTAATTTACAAGACGGTGATATATTGTTCATTGACGAAATACATCGGCTCAATAGAACAGTAGAAGAAGTGCTCTACAGCGCCATGGAAGATTTTAAGCTAGATATCATGCTCGGAAAGGGGCCATCAGCCCGTAGCCTCCGGCTTGATTTACCTAAGTTTAGTATCATTGGCGCAACTACAAGAACAGGCGCATTGGCTGCACCACTAAGGGATCGGTTTGGCCACGTACATAGGCTTGATTTTTATACACCAGAGGAAATTGCGCGTATTATTCAACGATCTTCGAGTATTTTAGACACACAAGTAACAAAAGACGCTGCTGCTCACATAGCACGCAGATCACGCTTAACGCCACGTATTGCTAACAGATTGCTCAAGCGAGTACGAGATTACGCTGATGTGAATGGTGATGGTATTGTAGATTTGCAGAATGCAGAACAAGGCTTACTATTATTAGAAATAGATGAACTCGGGCTTGATCAGTCAGATAGAATGTTGCTCGCAACTATTATAGACAATCATCAAGGGGGCCCTGTTGGCGTAGACACATTGGCAGCTTTACTTGCAGATGAGCGCACGACTATAGAAGACTTTTACGAACCCTACTTACTGCAGATAGGTATGCTAGAACGAACGCCTCGCGGCAGAAAAGTTACACAAAAAGCTTATAAACATCTTAATAAAGTGCCACCAAAATCAGAAAATAGCCAAACTTCGTTCGTATAGACTATAATACAACCATGCTATTTAGAAATAGCTATAAAGAATCGGCTTACTATAAAACCATCGAAGTCACCGACAGAGATGCTCGTTTATTGTGTGCGGTAAAACAACATCCATTTGGTTTGATGGTCATCTACGCAGCATCGTTTATTGCATTTGTATTTGCTCTAAGCTTAATAAGCATAGTCCTTCCTAAGACTATGGCTAGTACTAACAGCATATACTCTGCTTGGACTGTACTTGCGTTTATATGTGGTTTTGTACTAGTCGTCGTACTCATCGCTATAACATATGTGTACAACCAGTCTGGCCTTACTGTGACAAACAAGAACGTTATACAAATACTTCAAAAAAGTATATACGAACGTAAAGTTTCACATATCTCTCTTGCCAATATAGAAGATGTGACGAGCGAACAGCGCGGAGTATTTTCTACCATGTTTAATTTTGGCACACTCAAAATTGAGACAGCCGGAGAACAAGCTAATTTTATTTTTCCTTTATGCCCCCATCCTAATAGGGTTGCGAGAATTATACTTGATGCAAAAGACGATTTTATACAAGCCACTGGCCAAGCAGGTTCCTATAGAAATAATATCAACATAAATACGTAGTGGTATTTTAGGTAGTTAACTAGTTAAACGGATCGTATCTGTTGGGGTCAAATAGTGTTTCTATTGTTACATTATTTGCCTTAAGGGAATCAAAGACTTTTACAGAAGCTTCATTGAACTTAATAATCTTAACTGATTTTTCTGCATCGGCTATTTGGCTTTCAGATGGTTCGGCGTCTGACATAGCGGTAATGCCTAAGTAGTACAACACCAAGTATAGATGCAGATATAACAATAAACAATGTTACCCTGTACCTTACGATAAAATGTACAATTTGCTGAAGACTGTCGGTGAATTTTGCTGTTATATTTTTCATGATGGCTTCTTTACGAATAATGATATATTTAATCGGATTTCTCCGCTAGTAGAATCGTAGGTAATAGCAGTAATTCGCATATTTCTGGGGCTAGCTTCAATTGATTCAATGAGGTTGAGTATTTGATTTGTCGAGATAGAGTTCTTACCCCCGCCGCTGATACTTACTTCTATAGGAATTTCATATACCCCTTTTAAGTCTTTTACGGGCGTTGCCTGAGAAATGTCTACTTTAGTTTTTTGCTTTACCGTAGGGTCTAGGCTAGAGCCTGGAAAAACAACAGATGTAATCGTAAGATTTGCATTGTTCGCGAAACTATAAATAGTTTCTACAGCTGCAGCTTGCTCTTTACCTGTAGGTACAAGGTAGTTTAATTTCTCTGCTGTAGCTGAATTAGCTAGGTATATCTGTTTATTTTTAAGATACGTTTCTTCTGTTTTTTCTGCTTTAATGATATTTAATTTAGCATCTATGACTTTTTCTGATGCAGCAAGCATTACACCTCTACCAAGATATAGCACGCCACCAATTGCGAGCAACGTCACAACAAGTGCTGCTACAAGTAGGTAATACATTTTCTTTGGGTTCATTAGTTTTGGCCTTTTTCTTTTAAAGCATTATTTATTAAATAAAATTCAGAATTTTTATTTAATAGCACAACAATACTACCTGTACAGCCACCTTCAAGTGAATTACAGTCAATTTTTAACAAATCGGCTTTTGTAAATAAGTTATCAGTCTTTTCTTGACTACTAGAAATGTTTTCAAATGCAGTAGTAATGAGTCTCTGATCTGCGCCATTGACGTTTAATGTCAGCACTTCATCTTCGGCAGAGTAGTCTAGCGTTCCAAGCGTGACACCGGGTGGCAAAACAGACCCAATTGTACGTATAATCTTAGAAAACAGCAGTTGGTTTTCTAATAACTTTACTGCTATGTCTAAGTCATTAGAGAAAACCTCTGCTTTTTGTTGGTACTCTGCAAGGTTTTGATCTACTACTCGTTGTTCAGAAATTGTAGCCAATCTGTTTAAGTTGTTTGCTCTTTGGGTTATAAAAAATAGACCAAACCCTATTGTGATGACGATAGCGAGTAACAAGATAAGTAATATAATAATCCATGAAAATAACACTTTATTTTTACGGGCATAACCGATATCTTGCTTCACATCAGCTGGGAGTAAATTAATCATGCCAAATATCCTTGCTATTAATGAGCGATAATCCTGCGGCGGTGATATACATAGTTTTTTCTACTTCGTTAGGTGGTTGTAGTTTATGGAAGTCAAGATTTGTCCAAGGATTACACATTCGTGCAGGTAGTCGTAATTTATCTGTTAGATATTCGCTTAGCCCTGGCAAGTTTGCACCGCCACCGAGTGTAATAACTTGTCCAATTTTTTTCTTACTGCCATCTCGTTCTTCGTAGTATCTGACCATTTTCTTAATTTCTTTGATCATCGAATGAAGTATTGGCTCAATTGCTTGTATTATTTCATCTTGTTTTTTGCTAAATGCTATGCCATATTTCGTTTTAATGGTATGTGCTATTTGATTGCTGACGTCTAACTTTTTAGCGATGAGCTCTGTGAATGTATCACCACCACCCGGAATGGTACCTGTAACGATAAGCTGTTTGTCGTAGATTGTAATATCCACAGATAATGATCCGCAATCAACCAGGATTGTTGGGACATCATTATTTTCGGCATTTCCAACCAAACGACCAGACGCAGATATACTTGTTTCTAGTGCGACAATTTCTAATCCTAGCAATTCGGTGAGTGTAGCATAAGAATCAACAATTTTTTTTGGTGCTGCAGATAATAATACTTCAAGACCTTTATCGTTACTAGAAATAACATCATAGTCAATATATAACTCCTCTATTGGTACGGGTATGTATTGTTCAGCTTCTAAGCGTACTGCTTCGTCTAGCTCTTTCGTTTTTAATAGAGGAAGCGATAAAACACGGTTGTATGTCCTAGCAACAGGTAATGACATAGCAACTCGTCGCGTCGTTATGTCACCAATAAGGGATGATTCAAATAGTTCTTTAATAGCTTTGGCTACCAAATCTGGCTCTTTGATTTCACCATCAGCAATAGCTGCTTTATCGTATTGTATAGATCCATACCCTTGCACTCTTCTGGTCTTTTGGTTACTTTTTATTTGCTCAAGTTGCATGACTTTAATACTACTTGTACCCACGTCAAGGCCAAACAGTGGCTTATCTTTGTATAGGATGCTTTGTGTCATGCTTTTATTTTGCCCACTTTATGTACCAATAGTATACCATAAGCGGTGTATTTATGGAGTAACAAGGACTTCTCTCCATTTTAGGATTGTGTAGGTGCTCGTTATAGGAAAACTCGGTGGTGGTGCATATAAGAGGTTGTAATCAAAATTTGTTTCGTTATATTCAAAACCGTCGATTGGAGTGCCGCCACTTGTCCACAGCCATGTCCATGATTGTCTAGTTGGCAATAGAGCCGTAATAGACAAGTTTTTTACTACTATTACCTCGCCAGTCTGGGGTATCTCTGCCTAAATAATCTGCAGGGAACCAAACATGACCATCTTTTGCTATAAGAGCGCCGTTTACCTCAAATGGATAGTTCGCAGTGCTGTCACCAGGCTTTGGCGGCGCATACGGTGCAATTGTGACATCTTCTTCTGCGATGATGCCTATTGCATCGCTTCCATCTTTTTGATCGTATTTTAATGAATCAGCAATAACGACAGAAGTTTGTTCTGATGCGCTGGCCAGACGGCCGGATGCTATGGTTACCCGGCCATTAAAAACAGGGTTTGAACGTACCCATACGTTATCCTCAACAAAAATGACGCCACTCTGTGGTATGGCAATATTATTAGCAATTAATGTGCGACTTAGAGCACTGGTATATGAAGACGTATAGCTTGAGTTATTGGAATAACTGTATGTTTCATTACTAATGCTATACAAGTTGTAGGTCGTATTACTATTGAGCTCAATAAGATAGCCTCGCCGTTCATTAAATGATGAAGCCACACGGGGTATATATGCATCTGTCCTTGGCGCGCTCACGTTAGAACATGCGGTAGGACTAGAGGCTAACGCTGCGGTATTAGCAAACGATAGGAATGCGGTTTTTTTAATATTACAAAGATCTCCGGTTATAGCGTTAAAATCAATAGATGGTACAGGGTAGCGCCAATCAGCCTTAGAACGAGTGTTACAATTTACTGGGCTCGTTACCGCTGTATTACACCAAACACCAGGACGAGTTGTGTATCCGTTACCACCTAAGTTAGAAGGGGGTACATACGTGGCGTTAGCACTTGTTACATCATCTGTATTTCCGCCGTCCATTCGGACACCTACATTAGAATGTACTGGGCCGTTGGCGTTTTCGGTATTACCAAACCACAAAGCTACATCACCAGCTAAACTATAACTTGCAAATGATGGGGCTCCAATTTCAGCTTCTATGGTTCGTCTAAATTTGCCGTCTAATGTACTACCAATAGATCTGACTATTGCAACGCTAGAGCCGACTGACTTAGGCTTTATATATAAAGTATACGTACCTACTTCTTTATTATTGTCGTCTTTATAGCTGTGTACAAAAGGTCCATAAAAACCAGTAAAATCGCCAGTCGTGTTAATGGTAGCACTTGGGTTTCCATCTTTAAAATCAGCCGCAGCATGACTTAAATGCCATAAGTAATAATTGACACCTGCATCGGCGATATTGAGTGTTAGCTGATTCTTATTTGTACTAACAGCGTCAGATAATACCAGCGATATGACACTCGCAGTCGACACCAAGATAACTCCAATAGCTGCCATAAAACCGAGTACCCACGTTAGTACATGGCCGTCGTTCATTTTCATAGGTTGTACTTTCTATTCCTTAAACTAACAGAAACACTTGTGGATACATAATCATTAGCGTTTGAGTCATATTTTTTAATATATAGTTGTGTGGTAATGTTTTTTATAGATTGTACATCAGTGACAGGGCTGGTTAATTGGTTGTAATTAGCGTCGTAATACAAAAAAGTTGGATTTCCAGAAATTTTGTAAAATTTATTTACTACAGTGACTGTCTTTGTTTGGCCGGTTAATAGCGTGCCAATTGGATAATCGGCTGTCATGGGTGTGACATCTGCTAATAGGGCGTTATTCGCACCATTGAGATAGTAGCGAATTTTAGATGTATACACATCGTCTGGTGCAAAATAAGCGTAAGCGGTAATACTATCTGCGTTAGCATTTTCTATATAATTGATACCTCGGAGCACTTTTGTAACCCTAAAAGAACTTTCAGCAAGTTTACTACGCGCAAGACCATCTGCCTGTAGTTGCATAAAGCTTGTTATTGAGCTCGAAGTAAAGACGAATAACGTAATGAGAAGCAAGCTGCTCACCATCATCACAACAATAAATTCAGTCACAGTGAAACCAGCCTGTTTACGGTACAACATTAATCCCCCCTAGAAGACCGCTGCCATTGGGAATTGTAAGCGTATGACCATTGGCGCTTAGGGTTAAATTCGATTGGCCTTGAGTAGCTGCACTAACATTAATGGTGCACGATAAATCTGTTGATGTGGCATCTGCGTAGACACAAGATGCTGGTATATCACCCGCAGGGTTTTTTACTGTTACAGAAGTACCACAAGACGCCGGGATGGTTGCATGACAAGGGAGGTTAGTGCCAGAAACAGTGAAGGTATGGCTACCACTGGCTATGCTAGCAGTTGTACTGCTGATATGGTTTATTCTTGGAAACGTACTACTTGTACTAAAGTATAACCGCACTTTTTGATAATAATTATTACCATTAAATGGAAAGGTAGGGGTTGGTGGATTAGAGCGTCGTAGCTGGGGATTTGTACTGGTCCAATTTGTACATTCCCAGCATAGGGAACAGCCGCTGCCAGGTACTGTATAGGGTTTGTACCTATTTGGCAGGAGGTATCACCAGTATCTCCGCAAAAGATATACTCGCCAGGGTCTAGGTTATCGATAGTTATTATTCCCGACCCATCAGACACGACTCTTGCATCAGTTGGTGCCATATTGTCGTAGTAATAACTTGTATCGGTTGTGCCACTATATTTTTTAACGCCGCCTTTCATGTACAGCTTCATATTTCCAATAGGACTGCCTGAAGAGTCTACGGTTTCTACAGCAAGACTGTGTTGACCTTTTGGATTAATCGTCATCGTTACCGACGATGATTGCTGCACAATAATATTTTGACTTGCATAATTTGGCGACAATGCACCAAGTGGTTTAATGGTGGCTAGGCTAGAATAACCACTTTTTGAAGCGGTAATTACATAGTCATTTCCGGTATCGGGCTTAAGACCATAAAATATAGCAATACCATTCGTGTCAGTACTGTCATTTAAATCTACTATAGGAGACACTGTATTATTTGCCACATTAACAGTCGCTCCAGAAACTGCATTACCAGCACTATCAATGACTTTTACGATAAGTGCACCAGTAGTACTGTCTGTTTCAGCAACTCTCGCTGCCATCTGAGTATCTAGTTCTGCTACCTGTTTAGTTCCAACAAGCACTTTGACATTCGCTATTTTGTAGTCGGCTGGGTTTAGATCTTTAGCAGGAGCACCTGTAGGAGACGGTAAATTTCTGCACAGAAGATTTTTGGTATCAATATCTGGGTATGTGGCACACCCGTCATATGCATCATCAATATAGTTTATACTCGTGTTAATTGTATAGGTTACATTATCTACTGTTTCCGTTTTTGTATTAGGTAAGGGATTAGAAGTCGGTATTGCTCCACCCGCTACGGCGAGACTATCATATGGCAAGGATTTAAGATATTCTATCTGATTTGTTGCTAGTTCTGTACCAATGGTTTTCTGCTTCGCAAAGATGGCGGTAGAATTGATTGCAACATATGTACTAAATACAGAGATTGACAATATAGCAATCACTACACTAGACACGAGTAGCTCAATCATTGTAAAACCTTTGTTATCCACCATATGTTGTTTGTTGGGTACCTTAGTATATCTTTTCTAATTATAGCAAAATAAGCGTAACTAGTATAAAAAACAGCCCGAAGATGGGCTGTTTTTTATACTAGTGAGTGGAGTTTTAGTTATTTACACCAGTGATTGATTCAACTGTGTTGCCATTTTCTTTCCAGTAACGAATTTCCATTTGTGACTGATCTGTGACGACGATATAACAGTAAAAGTCATTTGCTTTGCTATCAGGTTCTGTAGTACATGCGCCAAGAGTGCTGCCACCGCCTTGTGCTGCGTTACCGCTTGGGCTAGTCGTAGTTTTAGCGTCCACACCTTCCATAGCTGTAAGTGTAGCTATGTCACCAGGATATTGGCCATTACTTGCGTAATATTCTTCTGCCTTTTTAGCCAGCGCGCTTGCATCAGCTTGTCTATCTGAGTCACGGGCGCTCTTTGTGACATTACCATATGCTACAAAACCAATTGCAGCCAAAATTCCAATTACAACAATCACAATCAGAAGTTCTATAATTGTGAAACCTTTATTTTCTTTTCTTAGAGAGATCATATAAATCCCACCCTCCTAGTTAGTTATTAGTTGCGATGCTATTTGTTTAGTCATCTTGCTTATGATTTTATATCTATGGCTTAACAGTTGTCAACTATTTTGTAATACTACCACTAAGGGAGGCAAGCGGGCCCATAACACTTGCTGCTACCAAGCCAACCATGCCGCCAAGAATGACAATCATCAAAGGTTCTAGTATAGAGCTCAGTGATTCTATCGTCGCGTCTACTTCTTCTTCGTAAAAGTCAGCAATTTTGACCAAAATACTATCGGTTTCACCTGTCTCTTCGCCAATTGCGAGCATTTGCCCAACAATAGAAGGGTAGTGAGGACTATTGAGAATAGGTTCAGATAATTGTTTGCCAGCCTTTACATCTTTAGCAGCGGCAAGAAGCTCATTTTCTAATACTTTATTGCCAATACTGCCTGCTGTAATTTCAATTGCTTCTATAACGCTCACACCAGAAGACATCAAACTAGAAAAAGTACGCGCAAAACGAGAAATAGCTACTTTTGTGATAACGTTTTTAAGCACCGGAATACGCAGCAGTAAAGTGTGATATTTTAACTTTCCTTTGGGTGTTTTAATATATCTACGTATAAAATAAGCAGCAATAAGACCGGCAATGACTATAAAAACAGCATATTGTTTACTAAAATCACTAATACCAATCATTACTCTTGTTAAGATTGGTAGCTGGGCATCTTCGCCACCTAACTCCAGTAACATGGCACCAATTTTCGGTACAATGACATTCATAACGACTATAAAGGCAATGATAGTTATGCCAAACACTACTTTCGGGTATGTTGTAGCGCTTTTGATTTTCTTTTTTATAGCCTGATTTTTTTCTAATTGTGTAGCGAGCCTCTTAAGAATCTTATCTAATATACCACCAGCTTCACCGGCAATCACCATATTAATATAAACTTCGTCAAACACATTAGGGTATTTTTTTAGAGCATCGCCAATACTTGCGCCACCTTCAATCTGCTTTGCAATATCGCCTATTACTACCTGAAAATACTTATTATCGGTTTGTTCTTGCAGGGTATAGAAAGATCGATTCAATGGCACCCCAGCTGAAATAAGAGTAGATAATTGCCGGGTAAAGATGGTGATATCTTTTGTCTTAACTCGTTTGCTCGAAAGTGAAAAGAGTTTAAATCCAGCATCTTGCCGGACCGAAAGTGGTTTTATACCTTGTTTTTTAAGTGTATCAACAACGGCTTGTTTTGATGATGCGTCTATTGTTCCTTTAATGACGGTATTTGATTGGTTGATACCTTTGTAAGAAAATTTTGCCATATATTCTTGCTATGCCTCTGCCGTGACACGGAGAATTTCTTCTATAGTTGTTTCACCCCTGAGAGCTTTTACAAAACCGTCTATGAGCATTTCTACCATGCCTTCTTTTATCGCTTGATTATTAATAACTCCACTGGTTGCATTACTGATTATGAGTTTTTGTAGCTCTGTCGAGTTACCAAGTGCTTCATAAATACCAAGTCGCCCCTTAAAACCAACATGGCCACATTCATCACAGCCTTCTGGGTTTGCTTTCCAGAGGCGTGTAATACCTTTAGCAGAAGATGATGATGTTTTAGATGATGCTTCTTGATTCACGCCTATACCACCTGCAATTGCCTGTGACTCGAGATCATAGATATACTGCATAACAGAAGTGTCTTTGATGCCAAAAGATTGTGCAATAGTTTTTATCATTTTGTCATCAGGTTTAAATGATTGCTTGCAGTGCTGACACAATCTACGCACTAAACGCTGCCCCACAACGGCACGCACAGTGCTGGCGATAAGAAAAGGTTCAATACCCATATCGAGCAAACGCGGTAAACAGGTGGCAGCATTATTAGTGTGTAGGGTTGCAAAAACTAAGTGACCAGTTAGCGCTGCTTGCACCGCCAACCCGGCAGTTTCGCTATCTCTAATCTCACCAACCATAATAATATTGGGGTCTTGGCGCAACAGTGCTCGCAAACCATTAACAAAGGTCATACCTGCTTGCACGTTAACTTGGGTTTGGTTTGTTCCTGGTATTTTATACTCAACCGGATCTTCAATGGTAGAAATGTTGACGGTTGGGTTATTTAGTAAGCTTAGTATGCTAAACAAACTTGTAGATTTACCGGAACCAGTTGGCCCCGTGACGAGTATCATGCCGTGCGGCTGAGTAATAGCTTGATTGACCGTGTTGAGTGAAGGACCCCAGTAACCAAGCTGTTCTAAGGTAAGTGCTTTGGTAGATTCAGATAAAATACGCATAACAACCTTTTCCCCGTCTGTAATAGGTAGGGTAGAAACACGTAGGGCGTAAATAAGGTTACTAATACCAATCTTGAATCGTCCATCTTGCGGAGCCCGGCGTTCATCAATCTTTAAATTAGATAAAATTTTAATACGCGACACAAGGGCTGCCTGTACTTTTTTTGGAAGCTTATTGACCTCTCTTAAAATTCCGTCAACTCTATACCGTACTAATACATAATTTTCTCTTGGCTCAATATGAATGTCTGATGCACCGGATTTAATAGCACCTTCAATTAACAAATTTACCGTTTGAGCAACTGGTGAATCTTCGGCGAGGTCTTCTTCATTAACTTCATCACTTTCGCTATCTTCATCTTCGCCAGAAATAATTTCAGTAATTTCGCTACTAATATTTTCCCGGTACTGATCTATTGCTTGCAAGATGTTGGTTTTTGTAGCAATTGATATTCGGACATCATTACCGAGTTGTTTTTGCAAAAAACTGATTGCTTGGATATCGTCTGGATCCTCCATGGCAAGTAGTTTTGTGCCATTTTTATCAATACCATATACCACAACACCGTATTGACGAGCTATTCGCTCTGGTATTAAGTGGAGCGTTTCTTTTTCTATATCTTTGGCAATGATTTCTACAAACGGAACATCTATTTGTTCTGCGAATGCACTCGTAAGATCTTTTTCTGAAATAAGATTAGCTTGTAAAACAATATCTTGCAGTGGTTTGTGCTCATTTTTTTCTTGTTCTTTTAGGGAGGCAATTTGATCAGGTGTTACCTTTTCACTTTTTGCGAGCAGATCTTCAACTAATTTATCAGATACTCTCATTGAATTCTCCGTGAGTAACAAGATAGCAACATATGCGAATATTTGTTTTCATGCTTACGCTTATGGTATCGTATCTAGTTATATATAGGCAAGTAATACGCCGGTGGTTTTGCTATAATGGCAGGTAGTATTACTAACACGTGGAGGGTTCTTACTATAATGGCTGCAAAAAAAGAGCAGGAAAAATCGACAGCACAGAGCGGCAAAAGTCAGGCATTGGATCTCGCCGTTGAACAGATAAAAAAACAATTTGGTCAAGGTTCAATTATGCAACTTGGAGCTGACTATAAGGTTGATGTACCAACATTTTCTACTGGTAGCTTAGGGCTAGATATAGCATTGGGCGGTGGAATTCCAAAAGGTAGAATCATAGAAGTCTATGGGCCAGAGAGTAGTGGTAAAACAACTTTGACACTGCATGGTGTAGCAGAAATACAAAAACAAGGTGGTACAGCTGCATTTATTGATGCAGAGCACGCACTAGACCCATCATACGCGCAGAGAATTGGTGTAGACGTTGCTAATTTATTGATTTCACAGCCAGACAATGGCGAACAAGCACTCGAAATCGTTGAAACACTCGTACGTAGTAACGCAGTAGACTTAATCGTGGTAGATTCAGTTGCTGCTCTTGTACCACAAGCAGAAATAGAAGGTGATATGGGTGATGCACACATGGGTTTGCAAGCTCGCCTAATGAGCCAAGCTTTACGCAAACTGACGGGGGTTATTAATAAAAGCAAGTGTACCGTCATTTTTATTAACCAACTTCGCATGAAGATAGGTGTTATGTTTGGCAACCCAGAAACCACTACGGGTGGTAACGCCCTAAAGTTTTACGCATCGGTGCGTATGGATATACGCCGCATTAGCCAGATTAAAACCGCAGACTCAGTAATTGGTAACAGGGTTAGAGTGAAAGTGGTAAAAAATAAAGTTGCTCCACCTTTTAGGGAAGCTGAGTTTGACATTATGTATAACGTTGGCATAAGTAGAGAAGGTGAAACACTAGACTTAGCAGTTCACAATGATATCGTTGGTAAAAGTGGTGCATGGTTTGAATATAAGGATGCTAAGATTGGACAAGGCCGTGAAGCAGCAAAGCAATACTTAATGGACAACCCTAAAGTACTTGCTGAAATTGACAAAAAAGTCCGAGACGTTGCTCTTGCGTAGTAAATGGTAATTACGAAAATCACTCTGCAACAAAAAGATACACAACGGGCGAACATCTTTATAGATGGCACGTATGAGCTATCATTAACTATCGATCAAGTTTTAGAACAAAAGCTTAAAGTTGGCGTTAATGTTGATGAGCTGGCGTTAAAACGTTTACGAAAGCTTTCTGAAGATGGCAAGGTGCAAGCTAGGGCACTAGAATGGTGTTTGAGCCGACCAAGATCTTCAAAAGAATTACGTGATTATTTGTATAAAAAAGGTGCAAGCCAAGAACTTAGTGATTCTATCTGCCATACATTTGCCTTAAAAAAATACCAAGACGATGATTATTTTACTAAGTGGTGGATAGAAAACAGAGTTCGTAAGAACAAAAGTAATCTTAGTATTAAAACTGAGCTAAAGCAAAAAGGCATTAACGACGAACTAATTACAAAAAATTTACAAGTAGAGGTAACACCCAAAATTCGCCTTAAAAATTTAATAGTTTTAAAGCGCTTACAAACAAAATATCCAGATGAAAATAAGCTTAAACAGTATTTAGCTGGCAAAGGTTTTTACTATTCAGATATCGTAGAAGTACTCGCCGAGTTAAAAGAAGGAGCCTGAAACCTGCTACTTACTTTTTGAGTATCTTTTACTTCTGGACCAGACACGACAATTTTTGTATCAGTAACTTCTCTTATGCTTTGTCTGTCGAATATCATTTGGCTTGATGTAAGTTTTAGCAATGACGGTTGTACATATAGTTTCTGAATAAATAAACTTTTTGTATCTACAACGTAATCTTCTACTCTACCAATTTTAGAAGACCCAGCGTAAACATTTTTACCTATCAATTTAAAGTTGATAGTAATAATAGGCTGTAAGCGTACGAGTTCTTCTTGTTCTGCAATGTCTTCATGATCATCAATAATCATCCCTGTTGGGCTAAGGTCACGTACGTCAATATCTACTACGATGCCGTCGCGCTGCCCATTCATCGCCTGGGCATAAAAGCCATCTATATGTAAATTATGTGGGTTGATTACAGGTTCAGTAATAGTACCAATTTTTGCTGCGCTACGTAGGCTCATAAGAGGCATACCATTAAAACTACTACCAAAAAATAACATATTGTCTTTATTGTAATAAAAAATGCTTGTGTTAGCGAATTACTATCGTACAATAGTGCTCATGATAAAACGTGCAATGACGTTACTATTAGCTACAACCCTATGCATTGCAACATCCAGCACAGCCTTCGCAGAAGATACTCCACAATCAAAACCTACAGAAAACAACGTTATCATCACTGAGCTACAGACGAACGGGGAAGGTACAGGAACCACCCTACAAGAATTTATTGAACTATATAATCCACTATCTGAACCTGTAAATATGTTAGGGTGGAGCGTCGTCTACAAAAACTCTACAGGAAAAGAAACCGTAGTACATACATTTACAGAACCATTTTTGCTTTTGCCTAGCAGCTATATGATTGGTAAAAACGAATTTACCGTAGAAAGTTACCTCCCAGATGTTTTAGCGGATTTTACCTATAGCTATGGGTCAAGCGGACTGGCGGCGACTGCTGGTAGCGTTATGATAAAAAATCAAACAGATATAGTTGTAGACGAGCTAGCGTGGGTCAACACGATGAGTTTTATAGATAACAATACTCTCAACGGTTTAATAGGGGGAATGTCTGCACAAAGAAAATGTGACGCCGAACAATATTTTATTGATACAAATACAGTTGCTAACGACTATTTCATTGGCTTACCAACTCCTTTGTCTGCGACATGCCTATCGCCATCAGAAGATACCCAAGATAATAGTCAAACAGATACTATTGAACCATTAGTGCCTGTGGAGCAGAAACCACCAGCTACGGCGCCGCGTATGCGTTTACCGCTACTTATTAATGAGTTATTTATTGACCCTATAGCTCCGTTAACTGATAGTAAAGATGAATTTGTAGAAATCACCAACCATAATGAAACTGCTGTAGATATTAGTGGCTATACAATTACCGCCGGTACGACAACAAAATATAAGTATACGTTTCCGAGTGGCAGTATCATAGGCCCAAATGGCTATTTGAGTATAACCTCTGCGGCGACTACAATTGCATTAACAAATAGTGGTGGCACAGTTCAGCTGGCAGACGATCTGGGCACTGTCGTAGATAGCGTGCAATATACTGCAGCAGTTCCTGGAGCAGCTTGGGCCAGAAACAATGTCGGAACGTGGCAGTGGACAACTGCACCAACCAATGGTTCGGCAAATGTCATCATTCCACCGCCTCCAGCACAAGCTAAAACCAAAAAGACGTCTGCCGCTGCAGCTAAGAAAAAGAGTACGAAAAAAACAACCAAAAAGAAAACTAACTTTTCAGTTGCACCTCCTATACAAATTAACGAAGTATTTCCTGATCCAAAATCACCTCAAACCGATGCAAAAGATGAATTTATAGAATTGTATAATCCACACCCGACGGCGATAAACATTACTGATTACACAATTAGTGCTGGAGCGACCCGTAAGTATACCTACACTTTTCCTGAAGGATCTGTGATTTTGCCACAAAGCTATATCGTTGTTGGGTCTGATTCTACGTCATTGTCGTTAACGAACAGCGGAGCAACAGTGCAGCTTATAAATAATTTTGATAAAGAAATAGATACAGTAACATATGATAAAGCAATCAGCGGTCAGTCATACGCAAGAGACGATTTTGGTAAGTGGCAATGGACATCAACGGTCACAAAAAACGAAAAAAACATAATTACTGCTTCTGCCCCCAAAAAAAGTAGTAAAACCTCGGTGGCAGGTATAGTTGCAGGAACAGACAGTAAGCCCTTGGCGCCCGCACCACAGCCGTTACCTACATGGGTGCTTGCGATGTTAGGGTTCGGCGCGGTATGCTATGCAGCGTATGAGTACCGATTTGAAGCGAGAAATATTTTCTACAAGTTTAAAGCACACAGCACAGCTCGGTAGAGCAATTGGTCGCTCATTAAAAGGTGGTGAGGTTATTCAGCTCGTGAGTGATATTGGTGGTGGCAAAACGACTTTAACAAAAAGTATTGTTGCGGGTACTGGTTGCAAGGCGGTGGTAGCAAGCCCTACGTTTACTGTTTCAAAAGAGTACCAAGCAGCTCATCTAAAGATTCGTCATTTTGATTTTTACCGGTTGCAAGACGCTGGTGTGGTTGGTATAGAGCTACAAGAGGGTTTTAGCGATCCAAGCACGGTGACTATTGTAGAATGGTCAGATATTGTTAAGGATGTACTACCAACAGACACCATAACTATCACGATTCAGCACACCAAAGAGCACGAACGGCTATTTACCATAGATGTACCTACGAACAAACAGTATATTTTAAGGGAACTGGCATGATATTAGCTGTTCGTACAGACAAACTAGAGGCAGAACTTTATGTATACAAGCACGCGAATTGTGTTGCATCGTATACATGGGAAGCGCATCGGCAACTTGCTGATACTATTCATACTAAAATACATACTATTTTGGTAAATAATGATGCAGACTGGTCATCGTTACAAGGGCTCATTGTCTATAAAGGTCCGGGCAGTTTTACCGGACTTAGAATAGGCGTTACCGTTGTAAATACTCTCGGCTATTCACTTAATATTCCTATTGCCGGAACTACTGGTGAAAATTGGCTCACGGAAGGCTTGGTAGCATTGCAAAAAGTTAAACAATATACCCCAGTATTACCAGACTATGGTGGCCATATACACATCACTCAGCCAAAAAAATAAGTTTGTTTATTTACTTGTGTCAGGAGTATGATAGTACGTAGGATATACACACTACAGTGAAGGTGATGTCCAGACTTGATTACTTGATTAATTTGATTATCCTAAAAAAGCTAATGATGTGATAGTGATGCTTTTGTAGGGGTGGTCTGCCGAACAGAAAGGGAGAATATGGAACCAATAGGATTATTATTGGCCGTAATTGCGGCTGGTGCTGGTTTTGGTGCCAGCCAGGTAGTAACGCGAAGAAAAATAGGTACAGCAGCTAACGAAGCAGAGAAACAGCTTGCCAAAGCCAATAAAGAAGCTGCAGCAATCACGCGTAAAGCAGAAGAAGAAGCTGCTCGTAAAGCAGAAGACGCACGCAAAGCAGATCAGCAACTACGCAAAGAGTTAAAAGACAAAGAATCGCGCATAATAGACAGAGAAACTACGCTAGATAAAAAGCTTGATGAGTTAGACAAGCGGTCTGAAAAGTTGCGCTATAATGAGGACGAAGTAGAATCATTAAAAAATGAAATTAGAGAATTGCGTGTTAAGCAACAAGAAAAGCTAGAAAAGGTTGCTAAGCTCACCAAAAAAGAAGCAGCCGATAAGCTCATGCAAATGACAGAGCGAGATATAAAAAATGATCTTGCCGGTTTAATTGCTAAACTTCAGAATGACGCCAAAGATCTAGCAGAGGAAACCGCTGGAATGATTATTGTAAGCGCCATGGAGCGTATGGCAAGCGACGTGACGGCAGAACGAACAGTTACCGCCGTAAAGCTAGAAGACGAAGAAATGAAAGGTCGCATCATAGGTAAAGAAGGCCGTAATATACAAGCCTTACAGCGTGCCACTGGCGTAGATATACTTGTAGATGATACACCCGGCATGATTATTTTAAGCAGTTTTGACCCTATCCGCCGCGAAGTAGCCCGTGTAGCTTTAGAAATGCTTCTTAAAGATGGGCGTGTTCATCCTGGCCGTATAGAAGAAGTGGTAGAAAAAGCTCAAAAACACGTTCATAAAGAAGTCATTCGGGCTGGTGAAGATGCCGCAAGAGAAGTAGGTGTTGTTGGCATACCACGTGAACTATTACAGCTGCTTGGTGAGTTAAAGTATCGAACCAGTTTTGGCCAAAATGTATTAAAGCATTCTACAGAAATGGCCCATATGGCTGGTATTATTGCCGAACAAATTGGTGCAGACGTGCGTGTCTGTAAATATGCTGCGCTCCTACACGATATGGGCAAAGCGCTTACTCATAAAATAGAGGGCAAACACCACCATATTTCTGCAGAAATGGCTCGTAAATACGGTGTGCCAGACGACATCGTACATGCGATAGAAGCTCACCATGATGACATAGAAGCCACTACTGTAGAAGCACTTGTCATACGCGTTGTAGACGCAATAAGTGCAGCACGCCCAGGTGCCAGAAATATTAGTGCCGAAAACTTTGCAGAGCGTATGCGTGAACTAGAAAATGTTGCAACAAGCTTTAGTGGTATAGATAAAGCATATGCCATCAGCGCTGGCCGCGAAATAAGAATCATTGTACAGCCAAATACAGTCGATGATTTAAGCGCTATTAAACTAGCACGAGATATCGCTACAAAGATTGAGTCAACTATGCAGTACCCAGGGACTATTAAGGTTAACGTTATCCGCGAAACTCGTGCTATAGAATTCGCAAAATAACAACACAGGAGGGAGGCTTCATGAACATCTTGTACATTGGTGATGTTATGGGGCAACCCGGTAGAAAAGCATTGGCAAAAGTTTTGCCGGGGCTAAGGATATCTCGTGAAATTGATGTAGTGATTGCTCAAGCAGAAAACGTTAGTCACGGTAAAGGTATGAGCCTAAAACATTACAGAGAGCTAGAAGAAAGCGGCGTAGATGGCTTTAGTGGTGGTAACCATAGTTTTGAGCGTCCAGATACTGTAAAGCTCGTACAAGACACGAACAGTACTGTCGTTGCACCTGCGAATGTAAAAGGTCCACTAGAAAATAACTATAAAATAATAAAAAACGGGGTAAAAAAGGTGGCAATAGTTTCGTTACTTGGCTACACTTTCCCGCGCGGATACAATGAAGATACTATTAACCCACTTATGTGCATAGATGCACTTTTACCAAAAATTCAAAAAAATATGCCAGATGCCATTATTGTAAATATCCATAGTGATTTATCGAGTGAAAAGGTGATGATGGGGCATTACTTAGATGGTAAAGTTACTGCTACGGTGGGCGATCATTGGCATATTCCAACAGCCGATACTCGGCTACTACCAAAGCACACAGCGCACGTTACTGACGTAGGTATGTGTGGTGTGCTCAATTCTTCACTTGGTGTAGACGTTGATGTCGCACTGCGTAGATGGAAGGGCGAACAGGTTAAGAATGTAATGGCCAAAGAAAAAGAACTTCAGTTTAATGCAGTACTTATTGGTACGGCACCAGGTAGCCTTATGGCAGATAGTATTGAACGTATTCAGTACTATCTGTAAGCAGGCTTTTATTTTCATCTGTTTACGCGTATAATTACCCTAGTAAAATTATTTTACGGGGATTGGCGCAGTTGGCTAGCGCGCGCGGTTTGGGACCGCGAGGTCGAAGGTTCGAGTCCTTTATCCCCGACCAAATAAAGATCCGGTGTTACACCGGGTTTTTTATATGTTATGTCTTAATTATATTTTTTTATAAGGTAACACAATGTATATTAATAGTATGGAAACAATATCAATTTCAAATCAGCAGTTAGTTTGGCTAATCGCTTTATCTATATGGTCACTTACCTGGAAGGCATTTGCACTTTGGAAAGCCGCTGGGCAAAAAGATAAAGTATGGTTTGTAGCACTTATCATATTAAACACAGCAGGCTTATTGGAAATCTTCTATATTTTTGTGTTTTCCAAACGAAACACTTCCGCCAAGACAGATTCTTAAGAATAGCCAAATAGCGGGGTGTGGCGCAGTTGGCTAGCGCGCAGCGTTCGGGACGCTGAGGCCGGAAGTTCAAGTCTTCTCACCCCGACCATATATATTTAATGCAAAGTATTGGTACAATAAGCGTATGGGTTTTATATTGTTTATTCGCTGGTGGTACGGCGCCGGTTGGATAAACTCATTTTATGCAATACAACAAAGAGTAAACATAGTTGCACAGGAACTATCTATGGGCATTTTGTTGCGGACTCTTTTTGAACCCTGGAAGCAAATTACATTATACGCCGGAGAATCTGCCTCACTAGATACTAAAATACATGTACTCTTAGATAATCTTTTTGCGCGTTTTTTTGGTTTTATTATTAGAAGTGCCGTACTTGCGATTGGTCTTATAGTACTAATACTGACGTTTGTACTTGGGGTAGTATTAGCATTAATGTGGCCTATTATCCCCGTATTACCAATTGTTTTTATGGTCTTGGCGGGAATAACATGATTCTAGTCATTAACAAAAATCACCCGCGTGTCATTAAGGCTAAATATAAAAGACTATTTGACAGCTCTACGCTAAGAACAACATTAGGACTGATTGCTGCTGTTGCATTGATTGCCAGTATTGCACTAGTAGTGCTGGGTTTTTCAGTAGGATGGCTTGTGTCAATTGTGCCAGTTGTTTTATTAATGTTGCACGAATGGTATCGGCATGATTTACTTGTGCTGCCACCGACGACGCAAGAAGCTCCAGAAGACATCATAGATAGTAGCCTACTAGCTGTGCTGCCGAGTCAAGTAGATACAATAGATACGCTTGTTAGTGCACTGAAAAAAACTCAAGAATACTGGTTTTTGACCAACCGTTACCTGTTATACCCAGATATTATACAAACAATAAAACCAGCAGAAAACTGGCTGCAGACTGCAATTGATGTATACAGAAATAGTGGTTCTACACACGGCGTAAATGCTGCACATATGCTCGCAGCAATTATCCTTTGTAGTCCAGATAAATCACTCATTTTATCTCATACACAAAATACAGAAGAAGACATTATTGATGGCTTGCATTGGCAAGCGTACGTGCAATCGCTTATCGCATCAATTAAACAAAGAAAAAACCAAGGCGGTATCGCCAGAGATTGGGCTGCTGGCTATACACCACTGCTAGATAGCTACGCGGTAAATATTTCGCGCTCTATTCAGTACGGAGGCATATCACACAGAGAGATCATTGGTCATACAAATGTTGTTTCTCAGATGAAAGCGATATTTACAAGTAATGGGCGCGCTAATATCGCGTTAGTGGGTGCTGTGGGGGTAGGCAAGAGCACGATTATTCAGGCTTTTGCAGAATCATTATTGTTTGATAATAAAAAAGCAAAGATAGCGTATAACCAGGTTTATCAAATTGACATTGCGTCATTACTTACGCGTGTTAGCCCAGATCGGCTCGAATATACTATTCGCAGACTTTGCGCAGAAGCATATCACGCTAAAAACATTGTACTTTATTTTGATAACGCCGGTGCGTTCTTTGGTGCAGGTGGTTCCGTTGCTGATGCTACTAATATTATTCTCCCAATCATAGAAGCAGGTAGAGTAAGAATGATATTTTCGTTTTCACAGTTAGACTGGCAATATATACAAAAAGCCAAGTCACAAATTGCAGCATTGCTTAATTACCAAGTAGTGACACCCACCAACGAACAAGACACACTCCGCATACTAGAAAACCAAGCGTTATTTACTGAATCTCAATATAATTGTACCTTTACGTACAGGGCGTTAAAAGAAGTCTATCTACTGGCAAATCGATATGGCCCAGAAATTGCTATGCCTGGCCGTGCAATTAGTGTTATGGAAGATGTAGCTCGTTCGTGCCAAGATAGTCTTATTCAAAAAACAGATGTTCAAAAAACAGTAGAACAAACCACCGGTATAAAAATTGCCACTGCAGATGCTGATGATAAAAACGCACTACTGAACCTAGAAGAAGACTTAAAAAAACGCGTTGTCGGGCAAGATGTAGCTATTAAAGAGCTTGTGTCAGCGCTCAAGAGGAGCCGTACGGGCATTGCAAACCCAAATAGGCCTATTGGTACGTTTTTGTTCCTTGGACCAACTGGAGTAGGTAAAACAGAGCTTAGCAAATCTCTTGCAGATGTATATTTTGGTGGTAGCAGTGGGTTTGTAAGGGTAGATATGAACGAATACATTACCCAAGATAGTATTCATAAACTTCTTTCGTCTGAGAGTGGTTTTGGGTCGGCCTTTTTAGAAACAGTTCGGCGCCAACCCTTTAGTGTCGTATTATTCGATGAAATTGAAAAAGCGCACCCAGATATTGTGAATGCACTACTGCAGCTATTAGACGAAGGAGAAATAAAAGATGCAGACAACAGAACAGTCTCGTTTAAAGATGCGATAGTCATTGCCACGTCTAATGCCGGAGCCGAACAGATAAGAGATCAGCTGAAAAACCAACTGCCTATTGCACAGCTACAAGACACACTTGTAGATACGCTCATAGACAAGGGTACATTTGCCCCCGAATTTATTAACCGTTTTGATGGGGTAATTATATTTTCGCCCCTCTCACAGGATCAGCTTAAGCACATTATTACCATTCAATTGCGCAATATCAATAATACACTTGCAGCCCAAGGTATTACGGTAGCATTAGACGATTCGGCCGTTGCATGGTTAATCGCACAAGGTTACGATGAGCGTTTAGGGGCAAGACCACTGCGACGTATGATGCAAAAAACGGTCGAGACAGCTGTATCTAACATCTTACTAGAGCGTCAGGTTCAGCACGGAAGCACTATTACCTTGTCTGCCCAGCAGTTGCAATCCGTCTAAATAGAACAAAAAAATACATTTTCACATATAATACTAAAGTATGTTTTTACCTTTTATCGCTACTGGTATTGTAGGAATTTTAATTATACTGCTATGCGAATTAGTTATAAGAACCTTTAAAATAAAGGGCGAAAACGCCAGGAAGCTACTGCATATTTCGGTTGCTTTGTACGCAGCAACATGGGCATTTTATTTATCGCAATCCACAATTGCACTTATTAGCCTTATTTTAGTCGCTGTGGTTGTATTCGCTCAAAAATATACATTCTTACATTCGTTTAAATCTGTAAAGCGTATCACATACGGGGAAATCTGGTTTCCGTTAGGTATTGGAGTATCGGCAATCTTGTTTGTAAACCCGGCTATCTATGCAATTGCTGTGCTTCACATGGGTATGGCGGATGGTTTAGCAGCAGTAGTTGGTGTAGGGATGGGCAACAATGCAAAAAAATTTCGTATTTATAAACAAACAAAGAGTATTGCAGGTACACTTGTATTTATAGCGACTTCCTTTGTTATATACCTTGGCTACTGGTTGGTATTTGCGAGCGTGCCAGTATTTGAAAATTCTATCACCAATGCTGTAGCAATTAGCCTAAGTTCAGCGATATTCGTAGCAGCAACAGAACTCGTTTCACCAAAAGGGAGCGATAATATTTTAGTGCCAATTGTCGCAGGGTTATTTGCTATATTACCAACAATACAACTTATAATATAAAAATCCCGTCAAAACGGGATTCAGTATCTTGGGGCGAATGATATTCGAACATTAGTGAGAATATATATAGAACCCAAGAAAACTCCTTGGTTAATATCTTTTTTCTTGGCGTGAAGCTATATGGGAATCTCAGCAGGAGCCGAATAATAAAACCTCGTGATAGCGGGGTTCATGTCTTGGGGCGAATGATGGGAATTGAACCCACGGCCTCCTGTGCCACAAACAGGCGCTCTAACCAACTGAGCTACATCCGCCAAAGCTGCCTTATTATATCGTTTTACTGGGGTTTATTCAAGGAAACTGCATATTCTTTAAAAATAGTAGAATTACCTATAACCATAACCACGACAATTAGGCTCGTGTTGTATGGTACCCTAGCGTATACGCTGTATAGTCTTCGTAATAATATTATGTTTAGGCAATATCATCTATTGCTTTTACACCTACACAAAGACCCCTAGATGATAAACCTTGGTCTAGCCAAGTCATATTTAGGCCTGCTTCTTGGAATGCTTGTGCAAGCTCGTCAACACTGTACATTGCTAATCTATGTTCTTCTGTAAATTCATATGTACCACTAGGACTTTCCACCACATTATACAAATTAAGGATAGAAATGTTACCTTCTAGACTATTTGTGCCGGTCCTGGTAACCTTAACCCCTTTTTCTGGTAACTCGCCAGTTTCTGTGTGTGGTGGTTTGTTTGGATCAAACACGCCGGGTTGTAGCCATGGCTCAATGATTAATACTCCCCCAGGTTTTACGTGGTTACTCATATTACCAATAGCTGTAACGAGCTCTTCGTATGGGTGTACGTACCCAATAGAACTAAAAAGACAAGTAACTACGTCATATTGTCTACCAAGTTCAAATTCACGCATATCGCCTTGGATAAATTGTAATTCTGGTAATCTATTCTTTGCCGCCTTAAGTTGCTCACTAGATAAATCTACTCCCGTTATGTCAAAGTCAGATACTAAATATGGCAAGTGCAGCCCAGTTCCGCAAGCCACATCAAGCAATTCATTACCAGCAGATTTTTTATATTTATCGATAAGGTCTTTTAATGCTTCAGCCTCTGCTTTATAGTTTTTTCTGCTATAAATAGCATCATAAACATCTGCCGTCATCTTGGTGTATGATTCAGCTTCTTCAGTAGGTTGTTTTTGAGCCATGAAATTAATTATACCAAATAAAAAACGTTATCTTACGATAACGCTTATGCTTTGTAACCCGGCAGGAATTTCGACTCACTTCCGGCGAGCCCGAAAAAACAGCTTTGAAAACATAGTTTTCAAGTGTTTGTTTCCTTGCGAATTGCCACCGGCAATTCTCGGCACAATCCTACTGACAGCAAGCTGCCAATCGGTTGCGACCCCGCCTCAACTTACTTAAAGCATAGCTTTAAATCAGTTTCCGGCCTTGCAAACTGCCACAGGCAGTTTTCACCCGACCAACGGTCGAGTGTACGAATTATCTCGGAATCAATTTAAAAAACTACCATAAAAGGTAGTTTCATAAATTGGCACCCCGGGAGGGATTATAGCTTCAAGCCAGATTTGCCTTTATTTATGGAATGGCAAATTCGGTTTCATCATATAATTTTCGTAAACTACTCAAATTATCTGAACCCTCCTTGGGGGGTTCAATTCGCTTTCAGCGACGTCATATTAAAAAATCCACCATGAAGGTGAATGATTTAATATGGCACACTGTCGTATACAAAGTTAGGACTCTAACTTTATGTCGCTAAGGTTAGTAACTATCTCAGTAGCTTTAGCTTCTTCCAGTGTTTCTTTATCGTCAAAGCCATGAGTTATACCAATCCTAATTGGCACAGTTGCATTAAATCCTGCTTGCATATCGGCCTTATGATCACCAAGCATGGCACAATCATTTGGCTCTACGCTCAATCTTTTCATAGCTATCTGCAAGCCTTCTGGATCTGGTTTAGGTTCTTTTGTATCTTCTATAGTTACAACAGTAAAAATAGGAATTCTATAATATTTTTCTACTTCTTTTTCAAAATGTACTAGTTTTTCACGGTCAGATATAGTTTCATCTTTAAATAGTTTGGTAAGCCCAAGTTCTGGCAGAGCTATACCCATATTTCTTACTACATGATGCGGTGTTCCGCTTGTAAAAATTGCAAGTTTTAAACTGTGTGTACCGAGATTCTTTAGAAGTAACTGTAGGCCAGGATATGCTCTTATATACCCGGTGCAATCCTATCTTGCACAGGGTTTAGCATATTATGTAAAACATCAAAATCAGCTCCATTTATATGATGCTCTCTGTCCGAATAAAGCATTCTGACTGTCCGTTCCAGCGTATCTCTAGCGCTACCCCCAACGGTTTGATTTAGAGCCGTTTCGTATGTTGGAAAATCCGGTAAATCGCTATCAGCTAAGCCGTGTGCTTTTAAGAAAGTAATAGCTGTTTCGTATTGCCCATGCTTAATAAGAGGAACACTGTCGATTAATGTACCATCAGCATCAGATAGTAATGCTTCGAATCTTTTCATTAAGTAATAATATCATTAAAATAATTAAATTATACAAACCTTTATGCAAAGTATGGCTATATATTAGTTATAATATTACAAATGAACTGTTCAATAGATGATATAAACGATATAAAAAGAGGTGTTGACTATATCGGCATTTCGGCTAGTTTTGTAGTGCACGACGGTCAAGGTAGAGTGTTGTTGCAAAAACGAGGCCAACGAGCCCGAGATGAAAATGGTAAATGGGATGTTGGTGGGGGCGCTATAGAATTTGGTGAATCAATCTCAGAAGCTGTAAGCAGAGAAATTTTCGAAGAGCTTTGTGTAATACCGATGTCGATTGACTTTCTGACAGTTTACGATGCATTTAGAGTAAATAAATCAATAAAAACACACTGGGTTGCTATAATGCATGCGGTACAAGTTGACCCAGACAAAGTCAAGATTGGTGAACCTGACAAGATTGAAGAAATCGGTTGGTTCACTAGTAAAACGCTACCCAGCCCACTACATTCTCAGTTTTGGAAATCTTATCAAGTGGCTCTTGATAAAGGCATTGTAAAATAATATATAAAACGCTATCTTTCGATAACGCTTATGCTTGGCACCCCGGGAGGGATTCGAACCCCCGACCTAATGGTTAGAACCCACTTGCTCTATCCACTGAGCTACCGGGGCGTGCTTGGGTTTATTCCTATGTGGTGCGGGATGGGAGAATCGAACTCCCGTCCTAAGTTTGGAAAACTTATATATTAGCCGTTATACGAATCCCGCAAAAAGAACTATTAACAGATAAGATTATACCACAACATACTACACCATAGCCTGTATTATGTTTTCTCCTTGCAACAATCTAAAAAGAATAGTTTACAGTACAATGAGTCGTACACTATAACTCGTGCAGTGTTTCTATATCTGCACCAATAGAACGTAGGCGTTCAGCGAGTGATTCGTAGCCTCGGTTAATAGAGTATACATTACGCAAAATTGACTTACCTGGTGCACCTAGCATGGCAGCTAAAATAATAGTTGCAGGCCGTAGGGCGGGTGGGCAAATAACCTCTGCAGCCTTAAAATGAGTAGGCCCATCTATCATTACGCGGTGGGGGTCTAACAAGCGCACTTTTGCACCTAATTTATTAAGCTCAGTAAAGTACAGCGCGCGGTCTTCAAAAACCCAGTCGTGTATAAGTGTTTCGCCATCTGCGAGCGTCGCAATTGGTACAAAGAATGGTAAATTATCTATATTTATTCCAGGGTACGGCAGCGGATGTATTTTATCTTCTAGTGCTACTAAACCATCATGGTGATGTGTAGTAATATCTACCAACCTGGTATGGCCATTATAGGAATAATAAATATCCGAATAATCAAATCGTAACCCCATTTTTTCTAGCTTAAGCAGTTCTAGTTCAAGAAAATCAATCGAACATCGCTTAATGGTAATTTTAGAATTTGTTATAGCAGCCACAGAAATAAAAAGCATAGCTTCTAGTGGGTCTTCGGCGGGGTGATATTTTACCCTTTTTTGAATTTTATCAACACCGTGAACCGTGAGCGTAGCAGTGCCAATACCATCTATTTTTACCCCTAATTTTTGCAAGAATAAACATAGATCTTGCACCATGTAGTTAGATGCCGCAAACCGTATCGTTGTTTTGCCTTTAGTCATCGCAGCCGCAAGGAGGGCGTTTTCTGTCGCAGTGTCTCCCATTTCGTACATAGTGACGTTTTCTGGCTGTTTTTTGCCAACTTTAATAACATATTTACCACTTTGTGTTTCTATAAATACACCAAACTGTTCAAGAGCAAACTGGTGTGCTGCGATAGTGCGTTTACCAAGGTGGCATCCACCAGCAAACGGTATTTCAAATTCATTATGGTAATGCATTATTGCACCAATAAACATAATGATACTGCGCGTTTTTTTAGCAGCTTCGGCGTCTATTTTGTCTAAACGAAGTTTTGCAGGTGGTTTAATTTCTAAATCAGTGCCTTTAATCCACTTTACGTGAACACCAATACTTTCGAGCACTTCTAGCAACCGAAAAACTTCTTCAATTCGTGGTGCATTTTCTATATATGTCGTACCTTTATTAAGTAACGATGCAGCTAATATCGCTACTGTGGCATTCTTAGACGATTTCATGGTAATTTCGCCATGTAACTCTTTGCCACCGTTTATTTCAAAACTAAGTGACTTAGGGTGGTTAAGGGTAACGATATCTTTACCAAGTGCAGTACTAATTCGGGCAATGGTTTCTAGGCTAAGATTTTGCTTCCCTTGTTCTATGCGGTTTACTGCTGATTGGCTCGTACCGAGCCTCCGCGCAAACTCAGCCTGTGTTAAGCCACGCTCTTGTCTAATTTTAGTGATTAAATGACCTATTTTGACATTATTACTACTCATAATGAGATTATTATATCACATATGGTAAAGTATGAATAAAATATCTGAAAAGCGTATACTATAGCTATGATTTCAATTAGCACACTTCAAAAATATTTAGAAGCAGAACAAAAAAGGCAAAGAGAAGGCTTAGAGCTTATTCCTTCAGAAAATTACGTAAGTAAAGATGTATTAGAAGCACTAGGTAGTGTCTTTACAAATAAATATTCCGAAGGCTACCCTGGCCGTCGTTATTATGGTGGGCAAGAAAACACCGATAAAGTAGAAATATATGCCATAGAAGCGGCTAAAAAATTATTTTCAGCAGACCATGCTAACGTACAACCACATTCTGGCGCACAGGCTAACGAATCTGTCTACCATGCGTGGCTGAACCCAGGCGATACTGTTTTGGCTATGGATTTGAGCCATGGCGGCCATCTAACTCATGGTCATCCGGTAACGGTTTTGGCGCGTCAGTACAACTTTGTTCGGTATAAAGTTAAAAATTTAGAAACTGGTGAAATTGACTTTGAAGAACTAGAAGCTCTTGCAGCACAACATAAACCAAAAATAATATTAGCTGGCTTCTCATCGTTCCCGCGCGAATTAAATTATGCAAAATTTGCAGAAATTGGCCAAAGACACGGTGCGATGCTGATGGCTGACGTCGCCCACATTGCCGGCCTTATTGCAGGTAAGGCATTGGCCAATCCGTTTGACTACGGCTTTCACGTTATGTCTAGCACCACCCACAAAACTTTACGCGGCCCACGATCTGGAATTATTCTTAGTAAAGGTATTGCCAGTAATCCGCTCGTAGCTCTAGATAAAACAATAGAAAATCTTCCTACATTAATAGATAGAACAGTATTTCCAGGGGTGCAAGGTGGTCCCCATATGAACACCATACTAGCAAAAGCAGTTGCTTTTCACGAAGCCCAACAGCCTAGTTTTTCCGTGTACGCACAACAAACTATCGATAACGCCAAAGCTCTTGCGAACGAGCTTATGAAACAAGAGGTAAAGTTGGTTACCAATGGTACAGATAATCATCTGTTGCTCATTGACGTGTTTCGTTCGCTTGGTATTAATGGTCTAGAAGCAGAAGTTGCACTAGATAAAGCTGGTCTAACAGTGAATAAAAATGTCATTCCAGACGATACATTACCACCATTTAAACCAAGCGGTATTCGGCTGGGAACACCTGCAATTACCACGCGTGGATTCAAGACAGAACATATGCCACAATTAGCAACCTGGATAGTCGCTGCACTAAAAAACAGAAATGATGACAAAAAGCTACATGCATTAAACCAAGAAGTAAAAGCAGTCGCTACAACGTTTCCACTACCATCCGATAGCTCACCAAAAACCTAGCGTAATTGTTTTACGTATCGTTTGATGCGGCCTTGTGCGTTAGATGTTATGCACATATCAAGCCATTTATCGCTGGGGTGGGATTTACTGTTTGTATCAACTTCTACGATATCTTCATTATGCAAAATAGTCTTTAGTGCCATGTACTTACCATTAATTTTGCCACCGTTAGCGTGCTCACCAATCTGGGTATGTACTGCATAGGCAAAATCAAGTAACGTAGCTCCAAATGGCAGATCTATCACATCACCCTTAGGAGTAAATACAAAAATTCTGTCTTGAAAAAAGTCTGTTTTAAGCCGCTTTAAATAATCGCTCGGCGTGAGTTCGGCGTTCTGAAACTCCCGAAGTTGTTCTATCCAGGCAAACGTTTCTTTGTAGATACCTTTTTGAAGAGTAGTGTTTTTATAACTATGATGACTCGCAACACCGTATTCGTTAAATTCGTGCATTTCTTGTGTTCTAAACTGCACCTCGACAATAGGCCCATCTCCACTAAAAATTGCGGTGTGTAGACTTTGATATCCGTTCGGTTTAGGTACAGCAATGTAGTCTTTAATTCTGCCTGGTACAGGTCGCCAGTGATTATGTACTGCACCAAGCGCACTATAGCAATCGGCAACGGTATGTGTAATGACACGCAGCGCGACAATATCAAATATTTCGTCTTCGTTCCAGTGCTTTCTTTCTAATTTTTTATATAGGCTATATGTCCCCTTAACACGCTTATCTATTTGTGGTGTATAGCCTATAGATGCATTGACGGTTACTAACATGCCACGATATATCTTTTTAATGGTGCCTTCTGCTTTTTTTAGCCTAGCTACCATTAATTTTTTTGTTTTTGTATATTCTTCTGGGTAGGCATACGGAAAGGCAAGATCATTAATAGTCGTTACTAATTTACCCATACCTAAACGTGATGCGAGTGGTGCGTGTATCATGATACTTTCTAGTGCAATGCGTTTTTGCTTTTCTTCTGGTAGATATTGTAATGTTTCTAAATTATGCCAACGGTCCGCCAGTTTTAATATCACCACTCGCACATCACGAGCAATAGAAACAAAAAACTTTCGTAAAGATTCTACATGACGTTCATTGCCCCGATATTTTAATTTACCCAATTTACTAACACCTTCTACCAAGCTAGCTACATCATCGCCGAACTCTGTTTGAATGTCTTCTACCGTCACGCTCGTATCTTCTATGGTGTCGTGCAAGAGCGCTGCGCAAATAAGAGTACTATCCATACCTAAATCTATAACGTGCATAGCTACTGGCACACAGTGCCCCTGAAAGTAGGGGTCGCCATTTGCTCGCGTTTGCCCAGCGTGAGCTGTTTTTGCAAACTCATATGCTCGCTCTATCGTAACTATTTCTTCAAATGTTACAGTTGGTAGTTCTTTTTTAATGTATTTAAAAAAGGCTCGTCTACTTATCTTCATGCAATAATTTCTGGTTCTGGCTCTAACATAACCCCAAATTTATCAAACACCGTTTGCTGAATAAGATTCTTCATATTTAAAAGTGACTGAAAGGAGCGAGTGCCATCATTGACCAGCACGAGCGCTTGTTTATCATACACGCGAATACCATCTTTACTAAGCCCTTTTAAGCCAGCTGCTTCTATAAGCCAGCCAGCCGCCAACTTAACATTATTGTTGTGCTCAAAGTACGGCATAGTAGGGTGCGACAAAAGTAAATTATTGCAAATATCTTTAGTAACGATAGGGTTTTTAAAAAATGATCCAGTGTTCGCCAGCACCGCAGGATCAGGTAGTTTGGCTTTACGAATATTAATGACGATATCACGTATTGTTTTAACAGAAGGCTCGGTTATATTTTGGTTTTGGAGCATTGTCTGCACAGAAGCATAGCTTGGTGGGCTATATGCATCGTCGGCGACATGTAACTGAAATGTAACACTGGTAATAATGTACCTGCCATACTGCAGTGTCTTAAACACGCTATTTCTATAACTAAATTGGCATTCCTTGTTCGTTAGTTCAACCATGGCATTCGCTTGGGTGTCGTAGGCGCGCACACGCGTAATGGTGTCTTTTACTTCTTGGCCGTATGCGCCAATATTATTTACCGGAGCAGCTCCAACTGTACCTGGAATTAACGATAAAGCCTCTATGCCGGCAAGATTGTGCGCAACAGACGCTGCTACTAAATCATCCCAATTTTCACCAGACCCTGCGCGTACAACACCCGACTGTTCGTCTATGGTGACACCCTTTATTTCATTGATTATCACCAGCCCATCATAACCTTTGTCTCCAAAAATAATATTAGAACCACCGCCAAGTACCATTACGTTTAGTGACCGCTCTTTGGCAAATGCGATGGCCTCTTGCAAATCAGACTCTGTCGTTACTTCCGCCATGTACGAAGCATCACCACCCAGTTTCATAGTAATGTGTGATGCAAGTGGTTGGTTTTTTAGTATTTCCATATGGTACTAGTATAATCTATAACGTAAATCTGCGCAGAACATAAAAAACATAGTATAATATAGTAATAATCACGGAGACATTTTTATGAAAGATGCACCGTTCAAATCGTTCGGAATCAAACTTAAACAGATACGCTCACATGCCAAAGAAACGCTGGTAGATGTATCTGGTGCTGTAGAAACAGATGTAACGTTGCTAGAAAAGCTAGAGGCAGGTACACACCAGCCGAGCGAAGATCTTGTTTTGCTCCTCATTAGCCATTTTGCGCTAAAAGAAGACGAAGCTCTGCGTCTGTGGGAATTAGCCGGCTATAATCTAGAAAAAACAGGTACGTCTAGCATTAATACCGATGATTCAGAACAAAGTGTGCAAAAGGCCTATGTTACAGCAGGGGACGTCAGAATATTGTATACCGATATGGTACATGTTAAATCAAATCGGCATGGCGTTGTCATTAACTTTCTACAGTCACTTGGTAGCGACGATCACACTATGGCTGTTGCGCGGGTAGGTATGAGCCACGCACACGCCCAATCACTCTTAGAAGTGCTACAGCAGACTCTTAACGCTACCAATAAGCAACAAAAACTGCTAGATACAAACGATTCTAGTAACAAATCATAACAGAGCAACTACAACAAATCGGTTATACTTTTTTTAAGAAAACGTGTTCACAACTAGATAGTCAGCGCACTATAGGTGCCTTGTGGTATATCAAAGCTTATTGGCAACGAGGGGTATGTATCACTTATAATTCCGTATAAACATTCAATAATATAGCCGCTCGTTATAATCACACAAGACTGTATATTTTGATGTTTTAACTCATCTACAAAGTTTTTAACCCGTGCAAAAACTTCTTCTAAACTTTCACCATCATTAAATTTTGCCCTATAGCCATCAGGCGTCGCATCGATAGCATTAATATATTCTTCTATTTTGCGCCCTTCAAACCCAGATATATTATCGTTAAGGCGTTTGTCTATAACTATATCTTTATTGTGATATACATTTATATAGTGGGCCGTTTGTTGCGTACGTAGCAGTTCAGAAGCGTATATAACATCAAAGTTGGTATTATTTAGCGACTGGGCTAGGCTTTTAGCTTGCTCGGTCCCTTTTTTTGTTAATGATACCTTAACACTAGGGTCACCATTAAGCAGCCCCTTTACATTATATTCAGACTCACAATGTCTTGCTAAATATATAGTCATTCATGCAGTATATCAAACAATGTTTATTACGGTAGGTATTAAACATCTTAAGCAGAGCATCAGTTTAGTGACTTTAGAATAGTGTATATGCTAAGATTTTGCGCTATTTAGGCGGGCGACATGTTCTTTGTTGGTGGGGTCAATCTTGGCCTGCGATAAATACTCAAATATTTCACTGGCAGATTTACCCAAAGTCATTTGCTCGGTAATGTATTGCGCCATGAGCTTATAGCCAACGTAGTATGCAATATCTTTTGTAAAAATACCTTGTTTGGCATTAGTATTATCACCCGGACTTCCTCTATATATACGATCAACATGGCCCCATACTCTGCGTTCAAGCGTGGGCATATCAGTATCACGCAGGGTTCCATTTTTCTGCCCACGGACTATCTGGCGAGCGAAACTAATTTCAAATACCTCTTGGCGCGTCTTTTGCACACCATCTACACTTCCTAGGGCTAGAGCAATGTCTAAGTAACGGTCATAGGCTTTTTCTGGGAGCTTACCATTTATTGCTTCTTCGCTTAATATACCTAAGCCTTCTTCAGCACTTAAATATCCAGCCACACCTGTTGCTAATTCTTTGTCGCCAGTTTTGTAACCATTTTTACCACGCAAGGCATGAACGAGAAGCTCGTGCGCAAGGACTCCACGAGCTTCTTGCGCTGAAGCCGCTTCTCTATGAGGAGGAATATTAATGGTCATGTTATCGGCCTTTACAAATATAAAGTTGCCTTTAGCCTCCCCAATAGACCAATCTTTCCAGTCTGGATCGTCATTTTTTTTCAGCCAGTCTAGAGCTTTTTCAAAAAGAGTATGTAATTCTTTGGCACTAAACTCAGTTTTGCCGGATTCTTCTACTAAATCAAAGATTGGTTTGTACTTTGCGAGTATCGCCTTACCGTATTCATGAATAGCTTCTCGTTCATGTAATGAATCTATTATGTCTACTTGGCTGTCTGCGCGTGTAGCCAACATAGGCCCATAGGCTTCTAGTAAGATGCTAAGATGTGTTTGTGATATATCTTCGTTACCACGCAAGTCTAATAATGCTTGATATTCTTCTGTTATAAGGTTTGTGACTTCTTCTTTATCTGGCTCGCCGTATAGTTCAATACTAGCTTGTGTATAGCGGTCTGCCCATATATCACGAGTAGTATCATCGGCATCGATAAGCTTTTTAGCAGTGTGTAGAAAATACTCAAAAGCGAGCTCTCTAGCAGTATAAGATTCATTTAAAGTACCAGACTCACTTTCCCAAAATTTTCTTTCGCGAGCGCGATGAGTGGTTTCGTACTCTTTTATCAACCTACCTAATGCAGCGTAGGTCAGTACAGGTTCGCCTTTACCAGAGTTAGATGGCTGTATAGCTTCTAGGACTTTTACGAGTGGAATATCAGTTTTTGATTTTTCTGACATATAATTACTATAACACAAAATCAAAAATATTACAACTATAAAAACATGAAAAACGGCTATGTACAAAATTATCACCATGAAATTATTTGAAGCAAAACGCTGAGTTATATACGAGCCGTATTTTCTATCTATTGTCGAAATTGACGTACTAAGTTACAAAAAAAAGACTTCTATAGAGAAGCCCTTAAATATAGACGTGGTACACCCGGCAGGATTCGAACCTGCGACCCCTTGGTTCGAAGCCAAGTACTCTAATCCGCTGAGCTACGGGTGCATGCGTTAGGTATTATAACAGATGGCAGGCGTTTAGGTCTGCTTCTTTTTTTCTGTTCGCCCCAACTGCCGTTCAAGCGCCCGAAGTTGTTGCCGTTTTAAAAGTTGCTGGGCAAAAAATCCAAACGTGGCTATGCCTACAATAATAAGACATATAGCATAGATTTTACCTATGTCAGTTTTTGGTGTGTAATCGCCGTACCCTACGGTAGCTATAGTGACTACTACATAGTACACAGAATCAAGCCAATCCCATTTTTCTACAACATGGAAGAACCAAGTACTAATCGTTACAATCATAATTACAACCACTGCCAGCAGTCTAAAGTTATTTAATTGTGCACGTAACTCGGCAACTAGTTCTTCTTTTTTTGCAATTGTTTTGTTCGCGTTATTTAATGATTCACTCATAACAGTACATTATACAGTACTATTTACTTACAAATGTAAGTGCATAGCCTGTTTTGCCGGCTCGGCCAGTACGTCCTATTCGGTGTACGTAATCATCGTAAGTCTGAGGTAGAGAGTAGTTAATAACATGTGTAATGTCTTTTACATCAATGCCACGAGCAGCAACGTCAGTAGCTACGAGTATTTTGGCTTTATTTGCTTTAAATTCGTCTAATGCACGCTTTCTTTGGCCTTGTGTTTTGCCACCATGTATAGCGGTTGCGCTAAAGCCTCTCGCTTGCAGTTCTTTAGATAGTCGCTCTACGTTTCTTTGAGTTTCATCAAATACTATTACTTTTATATCTTGATGACTAATTAATATGTCATGTAATTTTTCTATCTTATGACTTGTTGTGCCATATTGCACGACATTCTGATCTACGTTTTCGCTACTTGGTGCTGTTTTTACAGAAACAGAAATATGTTTTGGCGCAAACTGGGTAATAAGCCCTTTGACTCTTTGGTCAAGCGTTGCAGAAAAGAAGTAACTCTGACGTTCTGGTGACAATTGTTGCAATATGTGTTTTACATCAGGCAAGAACCCCATATCTAACATACGGTCTACTTCGTCTAGTACAACCATATTAAATTTACTAACATCAAACGATTGTCTTTCTATATGATCTTTGATTCTGCCGGGTGTTCCAATAACAATTTGCGGTTTTGCTCGTAATTGGCCAAGTTGTGGGCCCATAGGCATGCCACCAATTAATAGGGCGCTATACAGTCCACTGTTTTTGCCAATTTTTTTAGCTTCTTGTTCTATTTGCTGCGCAAGCTCACGTGTGGGCGCTACAATTAATGCATATGCATCAGAAAAGCGCATAGCGTTATGAATAATAGGTACAGCAAAGGCAGCTGTCTTACCAGTGCCCGTGTTAGCTACGCCAACAATATCATGACCATCTATGCCGTAGGCTATAGTTTGGTCTTGAATAGGCGAAGGCGTGCTATAGCCACCACTTGCCAAATTCGTTTTTATAACGTCGTTTATAGCAAAATCATCAAAGCTATTTTGCGCGACGTATTCTGTTTGGGTAGAAGGTTTAGCTGCTTGCACAAATTTAGCTGGGTTAATATATTCACCTGTGCGTTTTTTAGAACCGGCACCTCTACGGTTATTATTTTTGAATGAACGGCCAGGGCCGCCAAAAGAGCCGCTTGGTCCACGGCGATTACGGTTAAAAGACATAAAAAATGAATCCTTTTGTTTAGTTTAATACTTTGATTTGTGGTAATGAAACCTAAGTATTAACAGTACTAATCTTGGATTCATCTTAAACAATTCAGATTATACTTTAGCATTATTATCTTAAAAAAGCAACCATAATATGTACTGAGATACTTGCGCAATCACATATATGACGCTATGAGGAGCTATATAACGAGTATTTTTTACTCTGCTAAAATAGATGATGTATGTATTCGTATCGCAAACCTATTCGTCGTAAAAAAAGCCGTAAATCGAAAAGTTTATATGTTACCGCTATGGTATTGGCGGTGTTAGGTATATTTGCCGCGAAATTACTTGTTATATTTCCTACCGTATATGCGACCGCGGATATTCAAGACGTTAAATTAGCCAATACACTTGCCATTCCTTGGCCTGCATATGGCCAATCTGCTGTTGGTGTTAAAGGGCATGGTGTTGTAAGTGCTAGCCCAAACCAAAGCGCACGGCCTACGGCAAGTGTTGCAAAATTGGTAACCGCACTGGCAATTTTAGAAAAGAAGCCCCTTGTAAATAATGAGCAGGGTGAACAAATTGTAATTTCTGATGCCGATATAGCCATTTATGATTTTTACCTTAGTCATCAAGGTGTAGTTGTAGATATTAAACCAGGACAGTCTATTTCACAGTACAAAGCGTTGCAATACATGCTTATACTATCCGCTAATAACATTGCAGATATATCTGCAAAATGGGCGTTCGGATCAGTAGATGAATACACAGCGTATGCGAACGATATGGTAAAAAAAATGGGGTTAAGCACTATGCACATAGATGATGCAAGTGGATTGTCACCAAAAACAATATCGTCAGCAGAAGATTTAGTGCGTCTTGGCGAATATGCCTTAGATAACCCAGTTATAGCGGATATTGTCGCCCAAGAATCAATTGATTTACCAGAAGGTACGCAAAAAATTAATACCAATGTTTTTTTAAACTACCAAGGTAACGGTGTTATAGGTATTAAAAATGGCTTAACAGATGAAGCAGGCGGTGTATTATTAGCAGCTGCCAAACGTACTGTTGATAATACTCAGCTAACCATCATTAGTGTGGTGATGGGTTCTGAACGTTATTTTGATTCACAAAAAGATGCTGTGGCACTTATTGATCCAACAGTGAGTGCACTCTCTGGTTCAGCCAGTATTGCGGCAGGAACAGTTGTTGGGCACTACGATGTACCATGGGGAGAAAATGCAGACGTAATAACCAAAGAACCAATCACCTTAAATAAATGGACAAATGCGCTAGACGCCTCATATGTTGAGTTATACCCCATAACAACAACAACTCAGAAGGGTACCGTTGTAGGCAAGCTGACCGTCCCACAAGATGGCGCAAATGCTAGCGAAGCCCAGATAATGCTTGATTCTGATGTTAATAACCCAAGTACAAAGTGGCGCATCATGGGTTTAATAAACAAAACATCATACTAGAACTAAAAATAACAACTCGTTATATTGAGCTTAAATGGCTAGTATTAAAGCCAGTCTTTGCGTTTAAGAAAATATAAAACTAAAAAGGCTACACCAAAGGTAGTTCCAACAATCAGTGGAAAAGCAAGGGGGTTGTTGTCTAGCGGAATACCAACGTTCATACCAAAAAAAGAGCCCACAATGGTTGGGACAGTGAGTACAATGGTAAGCGTTGTAAGGATTTTAATTTGCCGGTTTAAATTGTTGGTCATAACATTGCTGTACGCTTCACGAATGTTAACAATAGTTTTTAAATAGCCTTTACTTTCGTCAATTAATTGGGCAGTTTCTAGTTGTAAATCTTCTAAAATATCATGATCTGTTTCTGTAAAACTAAACGCTTTTCTGCCAGCAACCATGTTAAGTAAAATATTGTTTGTAGGTACAAGTTCACTCAGAAAATCGTTTAAAAAATCTTCAATTTCTACAAAACGTACAAAATGCTTATTAGAAAACTTTTCGTCACGCAGGGCGTTGCGGGCAGTGCGTATTTGCCTGCCTATATGGGCAAGTTGTGAAGCGTAACTTTGTAAAGATACATTCAATACAGGTAGTAACAAGTGTTTAGGCCGATTTGTGACTAGGTGTTTTTGCCGTATAAGCAGGTCTTCTAAAGCAGGGAAACTACGATTTGTCAAAGACACAAAGACACCCTTACCGACAACAAAAAGCACAGGTTCTGTATGAATTGTGCCACCGGCATTCTTCCATGCAAAGCGCGTATACAAATAGGCGGTATCATCATCTATTTCAAAACGAGGCATTTCATCCATATCTGTCGCATCAAGCAGCAGTGATGGCTCTAGGGAAAGCTCACGCGATATATAATGTATTTCTTCTTCTGTTGGAGCAATTAACTGCACCCACTGGCCGGGTTCGTAACTCAACGAAGTTACAACTTCTTCGTGTTTGCTTTTTCTTAAGTAGTACTTAATCATACATTTAATAGTACCAGATTACTGTTTATATAAGTGCTAATATTTGCAATAGAATTACTTGTAGTAGGTGATATCACTTAGATTACTTTTCTTAAGTGAAGCAATAAGTACCAGGCATATAATAGGTACATGCTTAGTCTGGCTGCGTAGCTATTAGAAAAGACTTTAATTGTTCAAATGGTTTTATTTTAAGGTAGGTGATTTTGTTAGCTTCTTCATCTAGAGATGCTCTTGTTACGTTGTATCCTTGTGGAATAAATATTTTGTCCCAGCCAAAACCATTTTCGCCTTTTGGATGCATTGCGATGGTGCCGTCGAGACTACTCTCAAACAACCGTAATTTGTTACCGTCGTAGTAACCAAATACACAACGCGCTGTCGCTTCACGGCTTAAACCATCTAATGTCCTGCAGATTGTTTCAAACGGAACTTCATCTACATAAAATCGTATAAAAGTACCTGGTAACCTACCAAGCGCTTTGAACTCTAACGACACGTCTTCAACGAGTACGGGCGCATTGATAATTGCATATGCTTGTTTGACCTTGTGTTCTACCACTTCTTTTAGGTCTAAAGACTGTATTTCTTCTAGTTCAATTTTACGGTGGCTGACTTTAAATCCTAAATACCTAGATACATAGTCTGCTTTTGATTGGTTACCGGTGATAAATGTAATTGCTGGCATTAGCTGATTATAGCAAAACCACATATAAAAGTAGGTGCTTAAAAACTATCTATTTTCAATACTCATAATCACCGTGCATTAATTTATTATGTGCCAGCTTTAGTGTGTGAGTGTTTTTGAATCTTAATTAACATAAGTGGTACAAGCAAACCAAAGAATAAGGCAATGGCAGCACCAAGAATATTATCTAGTATTCTACTGTAGCCTAATTGTCTAATTGCATTTATGTTTTGCTCTTCATATAACTGCAATGTCAAAATTAAGAATGCTGTGCCCATTGGTACTATGTACCACCGACTCAAACGGGTGCCAATGATAAATATCATCATCAGGCTAATAAGTAATGCCGTCACTAGCGCAGGTAAGTCTAGTTGTACTGTAATAATTGCTAACAATGTTCCTAGTATTGTAGATAGTGTTCTGGCTAGTCCTCGTAAGCCCACCATGCCACGTAACGGTCGCATAATTAAAAGCGCAGATGTTGCTGTCCAGCCAATGAAAACAGGGTCAATATAGGTTCCTAGCACTAAAGCTATAGAAGCAGTTAAGCCAAGCAGAACTCCGTATATTTTAGGGTTGCTAGATACAAATGCTTTTGCTCCATCTGCAGAATTTTGTATTTTAGATTCTGGCCATAGCATAGAAGTTAGCCCAGACCACAACGAACCAAGAATAAAAACTAGGCCCAAGCTAAGACCAACAGACGGACTGTAGCTATAACCTACAGCCAAAGCCGGTAAAAAGAACGCGAGCATTACAATACCAATTGGCTTTTTGGCTGCAATAACAGATGCTACAAAGGCTACAATAAAAAAGGCAATCGCTGCTAGCCATAGGCTCATATTATGCAGTACAAGAGATCCACCAATAATACCTAATCCAAAAACACAACTAATAACACTAAACACAATTCTTTTTTTACGATTTGGGGCCACGCCAAGCTGTGATGCCGGTATTGTACCAAGAGCAAATGCAATGCCTGCCGTGAGATTGCCAGATAAAATTAATATAAATGCCGGGATCATATTGAGCGCGGCGTGCAAGCCATCTGTTTTAGAAAAAACTATATTATTAGGCTGATTCTTTGTGGCAATGTTTTTATTCACTGTTATAACTATAGCAAATACAGTGTTATTTAATTTTCAAAAAAATATTTTTTAAGAAAAGTGCTGACTCAACTGTTATGGTAATACTATTTTTTTACTTTTATAACGACATTGCCAACTTTTTTGCCAGACTCTACATATTGAAAAGCTTTTTGAATATCTACTAGGCTATATGTTTTATCTATTAAAGGAATGAATGTACCATTTGCAAGATATTGTTTAATTATCGTAGCTTCTTTTAACCTGGTCTTTGGAATAGGAAAATATACATTACGTTTTGTAAATAGTCTTTGAACTACATTGAACAGCGCCAATAGTGGATTTTGCCCATATGGTCCAAGCTCGCTAGACATATATATCCCATGGGGCTTGAGTATTTTTTTAGCTTGCTTGAAAGAACTTTTTCCCACTGCATCAAAGTATACGTCGCACTTAGATGCTACGCGCGTGATATCTTGCTTTTCCCAGTCAATTACCTTGTCTGCTCCCAATTTTTTAACTTTTCCAATATCTTTAGTAGTGCTACTAGCTTCTACGTAGTAACCTAATGCTTTTAGAATTTGTACACCGGCAGAACCAATAGCACCGGTTGCCCCATTAACAAACACCCTAGTTTTTTTAGATTCGGGAACTTTATATATAAAAAAGGGCATAGTGGGCGCCTTCAAGCGCTACAGCTGCTTGTTCAAGTGTTGTGTTACTCGGAATGGTTTCGACCATTTGGTTTTCATTAACAATCTTATACTCCGCGTAACCTCCAAAGTTACTATCGTCAAACCCAAACACCCTATCGCCTAACTTGAATTTTTTTACATCTTTACCTAGGTCTTTAACAATTCCAGAATATTCACACCCTAGCGTAAGATATTTTGGTTTAATTATTCCTGTAAAAAAGCGAGTTACAAAAGGCTTGGCCCTTAAAAATCCTACGTCTGTTCTATTAACAGACGAATAATGCACTTCTACCAAAATTTCATTTGGCCTTGGTGTTGGCTTTTTAACCCCTTTTATCTTAATGACAGAAGGAGGACCGTAGGTTTCATTTACAGCAGCTTTCATTGGTTCATTGTATCAAAATTATTTATGTAACAATTATTGGTTGCATTCAGGCATTAATCAGTATGATATAGAATAATAAGCCTAAGTATAAGTGATACTGAAAGGAGAGTATGAACTTAAAAATAGTTATCGCAGTTATTGCCATCATTACAGTGGCCGGGCTTGGATATATGATATTTAATACCTATGAAGATAATAAGACAGCATCGCAACAGAGTATTACACAACAAGAAGAAAACACCACAGCTCAAAATTGCGTTTCTGATGACTGCCTGAAAGTTGAAAACCTAGAATATCCTGTAGATAAACTACCAGATAGTGTCGCCCAGGCTCTTTATTCGGCATTAGATGATGAGTATAAAGCTCACGCTACATACGCAGCAGTAATTAATACATTAGGTCCCATTCGTCCGTTTTCAATGATAATAAGAGCAGAAGAGCAACATATATCATCCCTTAAGGCTCTCTTTGACAAATACGCCCTTAGCATTCCGGCAGACCCATACGCCAATATAATGGCTGCTTCATCTAAGGCTGACAATTGCGCAGTTGGTGTGCAGGCAGAAATTGATAACGCATCATTATATCGCGACACATTGCTACCTGCAGTTTCAAACTATCCAGATATTACTTCAGTATTCACGAGCCTTATGAATGCATCACAAAACAATCATTTGCCCGCATTTGAGCGATGCGCATCGTAATTGCAAAAGCCTTAGGTAACCGTACTTCTTGTTGCAACTAAAATTGAGGCGCAGACTGTCTAGCGATTAGCGTGCAGACCAAGTACTACCATTATCGGTGCTTTGGAAAATCTTGAGTGATTTTGTTATGAGGTATGACTTTGTTGGCTCTGAAGCAGAAGACGCAATGTAGAGCACAGTGTCGGATGTGCTGAAGTCGCTCTTCTCCCAAGTTTCGCCACCGTCGTTGGAAAGCACTAAACCTTGCGCGTTCGTATTTGCAAGCATCTGATCCGATGAAGGGTTAACCTCAATGGCAATTACTGTTTCGCTTTCGAATGCTGCTAGCTCCCATGTGTTACCCTGATCGTTGCTTCTATAGAGCCCACTTGTTGTTGCGGCATACATTTGGTCTTGTTTGTTTCCTGCGCTGAGCTGAATGATCTTATCGGGCGCATCATTGAGATATTGCCAAGTCTCGCCACCATCAAGAGTTCGTTGAAGTGCTCCCGCATAGTAACCGTATATATGGTCACCATTAGCTGAATCAACAGCCATAGTGTGAAAATCAACTGGTCCGTTTAAGCCTTCCGATACATCCTGCCACGACACACCACCGTCAACCGACTTAATAAGCCCAAAATTACCACCAGTTCGTGGGTGTCCACTGGCATAGAAAATGTTTTCATCTGATGGATGAACGGCAAAACTCATCAAATCATCGGATATTTCACTTTGCTTCTTAATTTCTCCGTCAGATTCTTGCACATACAAGCCCTGATGGTTGGGCAGATAGAGTCGATCTGGATCGTTAATATCTACCTCAAGCCCATGAATGTCTGATAGCGTTAACGACACAGTGTCGGATGCTTCATTTGTCTCGGTGCTATCGCTACCCGAAAGGACGAAGAATCCGAATATGACGACAACAACTACAACTACTCCCCAAAAAATCTTGTTATTCATCTCTAACCTCCACAAACACTATCACTTAATGGTACTAGGTTAGCGAATCGTTCTTGTACCTGCTGCTCGGTCGGTTCCGTGTCTTGCACGAATATAACGACATTACCGATTAGATTGTTGATACGCTCCAACCTTGCCTCATCATTTTCAAGCTCTGTTTCATCATGACCGTCATCTTCCATGCCGTGGGCATAGGCTTTTTGGGTAAGCCAATTGAGAGGATTAAACGAGGTTTCCTCGTCAGTATTTAGGTAGCTTTTCTTGCCCAAGAAATCTTCGAGGTCCATATTGAGAAAATCGATCCAGTCTTTTTGCTCGTAACTGTTTTCATCACCAATATAGACGTAGAAATTGGTTCCTTCCGGGATATCTGGCAACAGATCGCCAGCTGTTCTAACATGATGCATGCGCATCATTCCTTGGTCATAACGTCGACCAAGTGAATCATCCTCTCCACCAATAAGATTCCAGCCGTAGAACTTCAAGAATTCACCACCAGTAATACCGCTCCAGTGTACGTGAGCCATTTGGTCCATTTCGTCATGGAAATCGATTGGCTGACCAGTCAGCTCAGCACTACAAGAGGTTTTATCATAATCTTCTTGGAAGTCATGGTGAGAGAAGTCGACTGGATCGCCATTTACAACAATTTGAGTCCGCAAATGATAATGCTCAAACTCAGGGTTTCGCAGGTGTTCAGGGGTTGATGCATACAAGTAACCGTAATAACCACCACTCAGCAGCAGTACAGCCAGTGCTACCAGTCCGCCTTTAATAAACCATGTTTTCTTATTGGAAGAGCTTTTAGTATCTTTAACTTCTTCCACTACTTTTTCATCCTTTATTTCTTCCTGTTTTGCCATCTTACACCTCCTTAGTTCTTAGTAGCTGTGCATTAAATGCAACGATAATTGTTGAAAGCGACATTAATACGGCGCCAATTGCTGGTGACAGAACAAAACCTATTCCAGCAAGCGCCCCAGCAGCTAGTGGGATAGCCATGACGTTGTAACCAGTCGCCCACACAAGATTCTGTTGCATTTTTCTATACGTTGCCTTTGATAGATTTATGATCCGCGACACCCCTCGTGGGTCGCTGCTTGCAAGCACTATACCAGCCGATTCAATAGCCACGTCTGTACCCGCACCAATTGCAATACCGACATCGGCTTGCGTAAGTGCTGGGGCATCATTTACACCATCTCCAACAAAGGCAACTTTCATGCCGTCCTTTTGCAAATTCTTTACGACATCTGATTTATTTTCTGGCAACACCTCGGCATGGTAGTCTTCAATACCGAGCTGATCAGCCACCCAAGAAGCCACACCCTTGGAGTCGCCAGTGACTATTGCAACTTTTTTGCCAGCTTTCCGCAGAGTCTTAACTGCGGATTTAGATTCTTCTCTAATGGTATCCGCGATCATAAAAGCACCTAAAACTTCTTTTCCAGTTATTGTGTAGACAACTGTCTGACCATTTTCGTGTACTTTGTCGGTAGCTTTTTGCAGTTTAGGATTCAGTTTAATTTTTTGTTCCTTTAGCATTCTAGGACCACCAACATAGAATGTTGCCGTTCCAATCTTTGCCTTGGCGCCACGACCTTCAAGGGCACTGAAAGTATTGGCTGACTTTATCTTAACGTTCATATCCTTGGCTTTTGTGACTATTGCTTTGGCTATTGGGTGTTCCGAATCTTGTTCTATACCTGCAGCAATAGCGAGCAATTCTTTTTTATCGTCAGCAACTATTTCAACCACACCTTGCTCACCAGTTGTTAGAGTTCCGGTTTTATCAAACAATACGACGTCTACATTACGCACGAGCTCCAAAGCGCTTCGTTCTCGCACAATTACTCCCGCACTCGCTGCCTTGCTCGTAGAAATTGCTGTTACGAGTGGAATCGCCAGACCTAAGGCATGCGGACAGGCAATAATTAGTACTGCCACTACTCGCTCAAGTGTGTAACCGCCTGATTCGCCAGCGAATGACCATCCAATTGCAGTTACAAATGCAGCAACGAGTGCAATATAGAAAAGATAGGCTGCGGCTCTGTCAGCAAGAATCTGTGTCTTAGATTTACTACTTTGAGCTTCAGAAACAAGCTTCATTATTCCTGCTAAAGCTGTATCATCTCCAGTTTTGGTGACTTTCATAGTAAGTGAGCCACTTTTATTAACCGTTCCGGCAGCCAACTCACTGTCTTTTGATTTGTCTACTGGCTTCGATTCACCTGTCAGCATGGACTCGTTAACTTTTGACTCTCCTTTAGTCACTACGCCATCAACTGGTATCTGGGAGCCGGGTCGTATGAGGACTTTATCACCGATTTTCAGCTCTGCAACCGACACTACCTTAGTCCCTGATTTTGTCACTAATTCGGCTTCGTCAGGTAGAAGCTTAGCAAGTTCGTTTAATGCGCCTTGTGCGTTCATAACAGAAGCCATCTCAAGCCAGTGACCAAGCAACATGATGGTGACCAGTGATGCAAGCTCCCACCAAAAATCCATGCCATCTACAATGTTGAGTGTTATAAGTGAGCTATACACAAAAGCGACACTGATTGCCAGTGAGATAAGAGTCATCATGCCTGGCTGACGGTTGGCAATTTCAGCTTTTGCGCTCCTTAGAAAAACAAGTCCTCCATAAAAGAAAATAATTACACCAAAAATTGCTGGAATGTATTCACTTCCTGTGAACGAAATAGCGTTGTAGCCCAATAAATCTTGAATGGTTTGGGAAAAATATAGGACTGGCAGAGTGAACAGTAGCGATAACCAGAATTTCTGCTTAAACATATCGGGGTTATGGCCCGCATGTTTATCATGGCCTCCATGCTCTGAATGATTCATATGATGGTTATGCTCGTGATGATCCATGAAATTAACCCCTTACATTTGTTAAATCATAAATCTTCAGCATCTCATCGATAATTTCCTGTTGAGTTTTTGCATCTCCCTCAGTCATACCTTCTTTAACATGGGTCTTCATGTGGTTTTCTAGGACGAGTTTATTAAGAGAGCGCAGGGACTGCTGGATAGCTAAACTTTGAGTAAGAATATCTATGCAATATTCTTCCTTTTCAATTGCTTTAACCAGTCCCTTAAACTGTCCCTCAATAATCTTTGACCTGTGTGTTGCGCGTTTTTTAATATCTTGAATCATACATACAATATATACCCCAGGGGGGTATATATGCAACTTTTCATGCAACTAAAAAACGCCTCTGTCTTGAGGCGAATTTGAGTTACAAATGTTGTAATTTACTTTGGAGGGCCAGGAGGGGCTCGAACCCTCGACACCCTGCTTAAGAGGCAGGTGCTCTAACCAGCTGAGCTACTGGCCCATAGTATCTATTATATCTAAAAGTGCTATTCAATCTTTATAGCGAGCGGAGCTTGGAAGAGGCAAGGTACATTCTGCGACCCCTGAACTTCTCGATTGAAAACAAGTTTTTATCGCAAGGTAACCAGCTGAGCTACAGACCTGTTGTAGATATGTTGAGTGTTAAAAAACAACAGGGGTAATTATTGCATATCAATTACAAAATGTAAACTGTCTATTTACATGGCGCTAGGCGTATAATACTAATATTAAAAGAGGAGGATATATGTTTTTTGCACAAGTAGATACGTATAACTATGATTATACGTTAACAACATCAGATGCTGCTGGCGCTGGGATACTAGCGGGAGCTCTCTTGGTGTGGGTAATCTTATGGCTAGCCATTGCAGTCATTCAAATTGTAGCAATGTGGAAGATATTTGAAAAAGCAGGGGTAGAAGGCTGGAAGGCTATTATACCTATATATAACTACTGGACTCTATGCGAAATAGTGGGAAAACCAGGCTGGTGGGGTTTGGCTCCATTACTTATGATTATTCCACTTATTAATTTTGTTGCATGGATAGCTGTGTTAGTCGTTTTTGTGCTTGTAGCACTAGAACTAGGCAAAGCATTTGGCAAAGATACGGTGTGGAGTATATTCTTACTCGTTATCTTTAGCCTAATAGGTATTCTTATACTAGGGTTTGGCAAAGATAAATTTGATAAGAGTTTATTAACGGTAAACACCGCAACAGGTGGTACACCAGACAATACCGACACATCAACAAAAGCCTAAAAAAGTAAAAATTAGTTTATTAATCTGTTAAACTAGTAGCTGTTTTATGAAACAGTTATTAGGTAGTGAACTAGCAGGATTTATTAAAGAGCGCCAAGCAAAACAGGTGCGCCAGCTTGTGCAACAACATAATGTGCATCCTGTATTAGCAATCATTACAGCAAGCAACAACCCCACCATCGCCACGTATATTAATTTGAAGAAAAAGTACGGGGCGGATATTGGTGTAACCGTACAAGAGTATTCAGTTACAGATTCAGACATAGTATCTACTATAAACAGCCTAAATAAAGACAACTCTATACATGGTGTTATTGTGCAATTGCCACTAGCAGAAGGCATGGACACAGAAGCGGTTGTGTCTGCTGTATCGCCCCAAAAAGATGTAGATGGGTTAGCACCCGGTTCTTTGTTTGATGCAGCCACACCTATGGCTATCAACTGGCTGCTAAGTGGCTATAATATAGAGCTAAAAGGTAAACAAATTTGTATTGTTGGTTATGGTCGCCTGGTTGGTGCCCCGCTACAAAAATTATGGCAAAATAGCGGTTTAGACCCAGTTGTCGTAGACGTTGATACCAAAGATAAAGAAGATACAATTGCTAACGCAGATATAATTGTAACTGCTGTTGGTAAACCTAGTCTTATAACTTCGCAGCTTGTAAAACATGGTGCTATTGTTGTAGACGCTGGTGTGGCAAGCGAAAAGGGTGTATTGAAGGGCGATGTTTCTGAAGATGTTTACACAAGAGATGATATTACAATTACCCCTAAAAAAGGTGGCGTTGGCCCGTTAACGGTTTGTGCATTATTTGACAACGTTATTCGGAGTGCATACAACACAGTAAGTTCTTAAGCTTATTATTCTAAAAATAATACTATAGCGCTATTTTTTCTAAGATATCTCGGGGAATATTATTTGGCATTTTATTTTGCCAATCAAACCCTTTCGGAATGCTATAATTACCAAAATTCAATAAACTGATTTTATCTTTTGCAATATTCATTAGCACACGTGATTCTTTTATTTCACCCACACACTCAAAAGGCTTGCCATCTTCTGTTATGCCGAGAAGTTTTTTATACGTTGTCGTTAAGTTGGGATCAATAAGTAGGTTTTTGCCTTTAAACAAGGTATTTACTTTTTCTTCTGGTAAAAAGCAAAAAAGCGCCAGGTAGGCAAAGGCACATTTTGGGCAATCGCCACACCAGTAAATACTGTTTGAATTTTGTGTGAATGCACGGTTGCAAGAACTAAAAACTGCTTTATATTTTTCATAATAATTTTCACTAAATATTTGTACAATTTTAGCCTCGAAATACGGACGTAGTAATGAGTAGTATCGTATGGTTTCTCCAAACAGATGTTCCAAAATAGATTGGTAATCTTGCTCAAACTCAGCAGATTTTGAGTATTGATGATTCACCGGCTCATTATCTACGTATAGCGTAGGTTCGTTTGCAGATTGCTCGTTACTCATCACAGCATCTTGTGTGCCTGTTAAAATACAGATAATACTGCTTGCTGCGGCAAAAATGGCAGAAATTGGTATATGCCCATTCAGAGCATCGGGTAGGGTCCTATTAATCAGCTTCTTGTCTATAGTGCGCTCAACCCAAATATGCTGGTCTGGCGCCATTATTGTAACTAACGGCTCAAGCTGATTTTTGTGCCCTAGGCTCCAGGTTTTAATAGGCAAGCTACTTTTTTTAGCTAATTCATAGCTTACTATAGAATCTTTACCCCCGCCCACAGCAATTAGCATGCCAGGCTTTGTAGCTGTATGTAGTAATGGTAATTCTTCAATATGATTTATAGGGAAGGTAATATCCGTTGTAATCGGTATATTGTTTTGATAAAAAAATTCACGCAATCCGCGCTGGTACGTTTTGCTTAAAAATTGAGCTAGCTTTTCGTCTATCTCACCCATGTTTACTGAAATATTTTTTGGTGCGTAGGTTTTGTAGTAAGACACGCCAGCAATAAAAAATAATAGCTGGCAGGCGCGATCGAGCGCTGCTGTGTTATAGCTAACGGGACTGACTTTAAAGATAAATTCTTCCGTAAACCGCAGAGTCTCGTCGATACTGTATTTTAATTCTAATTTCTGTGTGATGATATCAAAAGAATAAGAATCAAAACTAAAAGTAGTGTATGCCATTATAGCTTTGCTACTTCTTTTTTAAATAAAGTGCCGCGTTCTTCAAAATTGCTAAACAACCCAAAACTAGCGAATCCTGGCGAAAGCACAATAGCATCGCCCGCATCTGCTAACTTAACTGCTTCGGCAACAATTTGCTTCATATTATTCGCATCACTTTGTGTGTAATTATGTAGGCCCGCGCCAGAAAGCATCGTTGCTACTCTATTTTGGCTATCACCAATAAGTAGAATTTGCTTTATGTCTTTGGCTTCATCACGTAAAAATACGCCAAATTCATCGATATCTAGCATACGGTCGTAACCGCCAATTATAGCTATCTTCGGCCCTTCTATAGCGCTTAATGCAGCTTTTGTCGCATGAAGCCCAGTAGCAAAAGAGTCGTTGTAAAACTTAATACCATTTTTCTCACCAACATATTCAATACGATGCTGTAAGCCGGTAAATTCTTTGATTGCTTTGGCTATTGCTGATACATCTTGGGTCACTTGCCAAACTGCAGTAACGGCAGCGCAAACATTTTGCCAGTTATGTTTGCCGAGTAGAGCGATTTCATCAACCGTGCATATTCTGTGACCATTAATAACGACAGCGTTATCTTTTATGTAAGCACCCACGTCTGAATAGTATGATATCTTTTTGCCATCTCCGGCGCTGGCGATAGCTTTTGATGTTTCATTTTCTGCAAAGTAAATGGCAATATCTTTATTATCCTGATGCGCAAACAAGTTCCTTTTCGCGTCAGTATATTCAATAAAATCTTTGTGCCAGTCTAAATGTTCAGGCACCACCATCAGACATACCGCAATGTGGGGCGAAGACTGCAAATCTATAAGCTGAAAATTAGAAAGTTCCAACACTACCCAATCATCTGGTTTAATGTCGTTTTTTAGCATATCTAGTGCCGGGATGCCAATATTACCACCGAGCCAAACTGTTTTACCGGCTTTTTCTAGCATTTTTGTAATGAGGCTACTGGTCGTGCCTTTGCCTTTAGTGCCAGTAACACCAATAATATTTTTTGTGGGGCAAACTTTTAAAAACTCATTGGTACCAGACCATATTTTATCGTTTTGTACGTGAGCGGCTAATAGTTGTGATGGGTGTAAACTAGGGGTTCGTACCACTAGATCATAGTTTTTTACTGTTTGTAAATATGAATCACCCAGTACGCCACTAACATCTTTTGGTAGTACTACGTTTGGATTTTGGTCAAATACAGCTATAGAATGTCCACGAGCACTAAAGTAATCGTACGAAGCACGACCTTCTCTGTCAAAACCAACAATAGCAATCTTCATCACTAGCCATTATATCAGTTAGTAGTATGTGTGGCTTAAATGTATTTTTGCACAAGGTCGGCTACTTGGCGTGGGGTCATATCTGCTTTTACAATAAACGTTAGTACATTGAGCTCTTTTAATGTCTGCGGTGCTTCTTGTTCGCCCATGTTGGTCAAAATTATTACTTTTATGTTTTTGCCCCAATTAGTGGCACGTAAGCGAGCTAACATTTCATCGCCGTTCATTTCGGGCATCATCAAGTCTAGCAGTATAATATCTGGGCGCATTTCTTCGGCGAGCTCTAGACCGTATTTACCGTTTTCTGCAGTTTCTACAAAAAAACCTTCGGCCTCAAACTTCATCCGATACATCTGCGCAATGGCAGCATCATCTTCTATAATTGCAATCTTTTTTGCCATAATACATCTGTCCTTTTTGCTACGTATAAGCATAGCATTTTATTTGTTTGGGTGCACGGCTGTTAATACGCTGCTAAATACGCTTAAATAGCACATAGGAAGAGCACTTGCTTTTCCGGCACATCAACACAAGTAACAAAGGAGGTGAATGAAGTGGCCAAGCCAATGCAGCTTTATCGTGCACATAAACGCGGTAAGGCAAAACAACGGGCTATGTACCGTGCAGTTGGTTCTGGTACAAAGCGTCGTCGCAAAATAGGTGATATGCGGCCAAGTTCGTCTCGGCCACATCGCACACGATGACCAATCATTTATCTATAAATAGGCCTGAGCACGCCTATGGTAGCGATTAAATCGTCATCACAAAAAACTGCTCAACACTCTGTATTTTTACGTGTAGAAACATTGCTTTCATTAAAATAAATGCTATACTATATATATAATCAAATAGCAATATTAATAAGGACGTAAACATGGCAAATAGAGAGAATACATTTTCACCTATCAATGATATAGCTCGAGAGTTAGCAGAAGCTACACTTTATGTCCCAGCTAAACCATTACTAGAAAAGGGTCTTGGCAGTGAATTACCGAGCCGCTGTGAGGTGCTTGGTCGTGCAGCATATAATGCTGCAACGTTACCAATCGCGTTAGCGGCAGCTACAATTATCCGTGGTGGTATTAAACTGTAGTATCTGCAATGTGCCTCGTCTATGATGGCTCAATCATGTATTAGTACTGCAAGCAAGCGAAACAAATAATTATGACAAATACATACGATATAGATAATTCTGCTAATTACCATGCATCGGTAGACATTATGCACGATTATTTGCATCCTTATCATGATATGCGAATGCGTGCGATGGCTGCGCGTTTTGAGGATGGTCAACACAAGCGTCTAGAAAGAGTCCAGGAATCGACAGGAGAATGGATAGAGCGTGTGTTTCTAGACCAAGAAATTGATTATGGTACGTATGATAAGTCAACAGTCGAATCTAAAATGTATGCACTTGCTGATTATTTAGTCGTACATCATTCAGATGACATTACAAACGAAGAAATAGAAGCCACAAGACTTTTTATTGAGTCTACGTTTGGAGTATATGAAGAAGTTATGTCAGACACGTCAGATGCGAGTAATGTGCGATCAATTCTTTCATACGCGTTTCTGGTGCCAGGTAGAGCTTCTCGCAAGAATCAGGATTATGGTGCTGAATCAGAATTAATCATTCCAATTCTTCGTTATGTACCTAATAAATATCGGAGTTTATTTATTCACGGTGTGCCACCGTTCATTTTAGATTTTTATGAAGAAGATGACGATGGTGATCGTGGTGCTGTCGTCTGTGCTTTAGTTTCACCAGAAGATATGTTTCCTGAAAAAGCAGATTATGTTGACGAGACAGAATACACAACAGCTTTTATGACTGCCGGTTGGCAAGCAATACAAGGTGTTAATAATGCTACTGAATTTGCCAGACGTTTGGGTGCAGATGTAGCAGGGTTTGGGGCGGTTTTGCCGCGCATTACAGATTATGGTGCTCGCATTGACAATAAAGGTATTTTTACTACCACGGGGCATGCAGGAACAATAGTTTTAATTTTTCAAACGATAAACGTAGCAATAGAACAGGGAATAATAGATGAGCATGCACCTCGTCATTTAGCAATTGCAGGGTTGGGGAAGATCGGTGCTTCTATAGCTCGCTTGGCACCAAGCTATTATCCAGACGCAAAGATAACACTCTATGACAGCAGAGAACCGCTGACACTTACAATCGCAGAAGAAATGGCCCAAGACGGAGCTAATGTGCATATTGCTCAATCAATGGAAGAATTGCTTTCTAGTAGCTCGGTTGCTATATCCGCAATTACTTCGCAACTTACTCAAGAAGAAATTGCCGCCAGCAAAGAAGGCCTCCTTATTATTGATGATAGCCAACCCGCATGTATTGACCCAGATATAGCATCACGCTATGGGGCGACTGTAGCCTGGGTAGTTGGTATGCATGAAAGTGGTACTCGTAGAATACAGTGGGGGTATGGTACTTTTGCAGATGAGCACAACGATTTATTTGGCTGCGAGATAGAAACGTCTATTTTATCTCGATACCGTAAAGATTTGGCGGGTAAAGGATATAGTAAAGAAGAGATTGATACAAAAACTAGAGAAATTGCATTAACAGGCCCAGTCACACCAGAAAAAGTAATTGTATGGCGTCAGCTTTTTCAAGAATATGATATAAAACCTGCGCGTTTACAAAGCTTTGGTAAGTACGTGATTACATAACCGATTATAGCATTTAGCTTAACGTAACTGCGTAGTACAATAATACTTATGCTACTTGTCGCTTTTAGTTTATTGGCAATTACAGTAATTGCCAATGCTGTGCTTGCAATTACTGTGTTAGCTTCTCTGAAGAAGCAACCTTATAAATATGTCTTTCTGTCGGTATTAGCGACAGTCATATTATGGGCTGTGGGTGACATACTTATGTTAACGTCAGATTCTACGACGACCGCTTATTTTGGGGCACAGTTATTTTATATCGCACCGTTATTCACCCCTGTACTTTTATGGTTATTTGCTATTCAATTCCCAGAAAATAGCAGATTAAAAAAAATTCATATATATAGTAGTGTAGTAGCCCTTTTACTTGCAACAATTCCTTTGCTAATAAATGTGAATTTTATTATTTATCCTATAGAATTAGCAGAACCTTTTAACAAAATAAATCCACGAAACCCAGGCTTTCTATTGTATGGTTTGTTTTTAATAGTTTTCTTTTTACTTGTTTATATTACTTTATTACAAAAAATTAGAACGCTTAAAGGTACGGCTCGATTACAAGTGTTATATACATATTTTGGCGTAGTGTTGTCGAGCAGCCTGGCACTTGTAACTAATGTTGCAATGCCATTATTGGGCTATGTAACATATGTGTGGCTTGGGCCGCCCTTCACGCTCATTAATACAATTGCAATGTTTATGGCGATGTTTAAATATCAGCTATTTGAGTTCAAATTTGTCGTTCTAAGGCTTATCAGCTATACATTCTTGATCCTGTTCATATCCGTAACATATACCATGATTGTTGTTCTGTTGAGCGCTAGTTTAACACAATCAGCCCTCCAGTTTGATAAAAGCTTTTATGTCACGGTTATAGCAACACTGCTTGTAGTATTTACAGTAGGCAATCTACGCTCTAAGTTCGATAAATATACAAATAAAATATTCTTTAAGGATGCCTACAATTCCCAAGAGCTCATTAACCAAATAAACTCACTACTCGTATCTAAAAATCAACTCCATGATCTTATAGGTCGGATTGCGCTATTAATCGAAAACAATATAAAAGTCACTTTCTGTAATTACTATATAAATGCAGCAGCAACAGTTGATTTTCATATAGCTGGGTCAAACACGACATTGTTTTCTAAGCACGAGTGGCATGAAGTTTTAGAATATGTCAGTGGTGTTTCAAAAAAAGTAATACGTATAGATGACGAGGATTTGCCCGATACCGTCAAAGTAGCATTTAAGGCGCTCGGTATAGAGCTATGTGTACAAATGATATCTAGTGATGTCGATGTCGGATATATCATTATTGGTGAAAAAAGAAGTGGTAATGACTACACAAAAGAAGATATGCAACTTCTTGAGATTATCGCGGATGAAGTAGCCATTGCGGTGCAAAATAATCTACAATTTAATGAAATTAGTCAGTTCAACATAACACTTCAGAAAAAAATAGAAGAAGCGACCAAAGAGCTACAAAAAAGCAACGAAAAGCTGCAAAAGCTCGATGAAGCCAAAGACGAATTTATTAGTATGGCATCACACCAGCTACGCACGCCACTTACTAGCGTAAAAGGCTACATTAGCATGATTTTAGAAGGCGACGCCGGCCCCGTAAATGACACCCAAAAACGCTTTTTAGACCAAGCATTCTTAAGTAGCCAGCGTATGGTATATTTAATTGCCGATTTACTTAATGTGAGCCGCTTAAAAACAGGTAAATTTGTCATAGAAGCAAACCCAACCTATTTACCAGATGTTGTCGAGAGCGAAATAAACCAGCTGCAAGAAACCGCCAAGGCCCGTGAATTAGAGCTGGTGTTTACCAAGCCAGCTGAATTTGTAACCCTAAACCTAGACGAAACAAAAATTCGGCAGGTGATTATGAACTTTGTAGATAACGCTATTTACTACACGCCACGCGGTGGCCGTATAACGGTTGCCCTTAAGCAACTAAAAAATAGCATCGAATACACTGTAACAGATACAGGTATAGGCGTGCCAAAAAAAGACCAACACCATTTGTTTACCAAGTTTTACCGCGCAGCGAATGCTAAAAAATCACGCCCAGATGGCACCGGCCTAGGGCTGTATATGGCCAAAAAAGTGGTAATTGCACAGGGCGGGGCAATGATATTTAAAACTACCGAGGGCAAAGGCAGCACCTTTGGCTTTACGTTCCCTATTCCAGAAACTGCTAACGAATAAAAATACACCATATAGTAGGCTGTCTGGTAACTTATAAACCAACGTTATAAGGTGATGCAAAGTGCCTGTACGGCAAAACATAGCAAAGGTAAGCATAACCAAAAACATATTGCTTATAGCTATTGACAAAAAGTCAATAATGTCATATTATGTTACTAATCCAATCAACGAGCGAGGTGGGTCCGGTTTGCTTGGTGATGCTTAACAATTTAGACATATGCTTTGTTGTCTATAACAAGACAAATAACGTAAACAAAGCAAACTAGATAGTCATTTGGGTCTTTTGCAGCCCAAGCTTATTTTTAAGCTTGTGGCCGAATGCCCATATGACACTAACTACTACAGGTTATGACCTCCTAATGGGCGTGGTTTATTGCGTATAGCACAGATAGCTGTAAATAATAAACCGCGCCCATAAGGGGCGTGTGGCGGAAGTTCCGCCAAGACACCCCTTGAAGGAGGGCAGATCGATGATCAGGAAGATATTTAGCTTCATCGCCGCTCTGGCGGTGATGATTGGCTTGGGGGGGTTCATTACGAACTCCGCCAGCGCCGCCGAAGACCCGGTCAGCATGAAGTCGGAGGTTTTTTTCAAGGAAACCGCCGACAGCGCAGTGCATGTAATATCATCCACAGCCATCACAACTGACTCGAAGGGTCGGTTGCTGGTGGGGTGGGTCAACGACCCTGCCGCTCCAAAGCTCTCGGTGGGTAAGGCGCGGAAAGCTCCGTTTGTCAAAAACTACCAGGCAGGTGTAAAAACCTGCAAGGTGTTTCGGCTCAAGCGGGGTAAAACCTACCCTACCACCTACAACTCAAGTTCGGGACGAGTCAATATCCCGAACCACGCCATCACAACCCCGTGGACGAGTTTTGCCCCAAACGCTGGGTGCAAATACTTCCACATGGGGTATCCGAAGGCGTCAAAATGGGTGAACAGGTGCAAGAACCCAGAACCTACAAGGAGGATGCCGAAGTATAGGTACTCCCAAATCCATGTCAAGCGGAAGCTTGTACTAACGTGGGTAGTGACCGGCTACGGTGTAGTCGGTATTGAAGCACGAGCGTTAGCCCATGTCGAGCTCGGTGGCTGTATTGCCGAATCCTGGGTTACGGGACTTGGCAGTGCAAAATTCGAGTTTGACGAACGGATCACTTTCCGTTCGTCGACACGAATCGATGCCGAAGGGCAAGCGGTGCGGTACTGGCAACAGAACCGCACTAAGGCATCGGCGGATGCGAAAGCGTCAGCCGAGGTGGCGATGGAAGGCAATGCTTACGCTATGTGCCAACAAAATCCGACGCCGACGCCGACGCCGGTTCACCAGAACCCGCTCGCCGAGTACTTTCTCGGCGAGCACGCTGTCGATCCTGGTGGCACGATGCCTGTCTTCGGACGAGCAAAGGCCTTCGATGGCGCAACGGTCACCCTGGGGTCTCCGGTAGTCTCCCCGAGTTCGCTCGGTGGTGTCTACAATTGGCGGTCGGTCTCGACCGAACGCGACGGTGTGACACCGTGTGAAACGGGATGGACCTGCTACCAAGGGTACTTCCGTGCCCAGGCTGAAGGAAACGGCACTCTCACAGGTACCGCTTCTGACAGCATGGGGGGAATGTTTAACCCCCAACCCTTGTCGTTCGTCTCGGTGTTTATCATTCACCCTGACACCTGATAGATGTAGTAGTTAGTGTTAGCGGGTGCGTACACAGTATATGGCTTTCACCAGCCGTAGCCTGTGTGCGCCCCGCGCACTAACCAAGACTTAAATGACTATTTAGTTTGCAAAATTATCAATTGAGTAGTTTTTTATTAAGGAGGAACTATGAAAAAATTTCTAGTTGCTGCGGCACTTGCATTTGCAATGGTACCAGCATTTGGTTTTGTAAACGCAGCGTCAGCTGTAGAAGATTACGGCTCCATTGGGGGCGGTAATATAGTAACTTCTAAGAATGTTACTAAAAATGGTACGTTTGCCGATGTTACTAACGCTACATGTAGCGACGTAGTAAAGATCCGTGCATATGTACACAACCCTGGTCCTAACGACCTTACGGGCGTACGCGCTCAAGCTGTTTTGCCAACTGGGCAAGCAACAAGTTTTAGCGTAAAAATGACTATTAGCGCTGCTAACGCTAATCCAAAATCAGAATCAGACACAACAAGCATAAAAAGCGATAAAACTGCTTCTATGAGTTATGTCGCCGGTAGTGCAGAATATTTTGATGCAAACGGTGCACGACTTGGTTCATTAAGCGATAGCATTGTGACATCTGGTACTGATGTACCTGGTGGCGTCGGTGTATCTACTATGAACGCTCGTTATGTACAGTTTCAAGCAAAACTTAACTGTGACACGCCCCCACCAGTAACGATTACTGTTTGTGATTTAACTACCAAACAAATTGTTACAATTAAAGAGTCTGAGTTTAATACAGAAAAATACTCAAAAGACTTAGCAGATTGTGCACAGCCAGGTGAAATTACTGTATGTGATCTAACTACTAAAAAAATCGTCAACATTAAAGAAGACGAATTTAATAGTGAAACATACACTAAAGACCTTACACTGTGTGCGGTAACACCAGTAACTCCTCCTACCAGTATCCCAAATACTGGTGCAGGCTCGGTACTTGGTATCGCAGCTGTTGTATCGGCACTTGGTACAATTGGCTACCGTTTGTGGATGGTTAAGCGCTTACAATAAGCATCTGTAAGCACGAGACTGACCGCTATACTTACAAAAAAATACCCCTATCGGTAAAATGGTAGGGGTATTTTTATAGGTACAAACCATAAGAGTATTGACAAATAAACAAAAGCGTGATACAATATGCATAACAGTTGATTATCAACTGGTGTGTAAGGTAATAAGGAGGCTCAATATAATGAGTATCGCAACAAAGTTTTTAATGGGAATTGCATCTGTTTTTGCACTTGCAATTGTAGCGCTTATCGCTATGCCGGCTAAAGCCGTAAACATAGACACTACACGTGACTGTGATAAATATGCAGTTATGTATTGTGGGTCAATGACAAAAGCAGAAATTGTTAAAAAACTACAAAACGGCGATGGCCAAAATAGTGCTAAAAATATCAAAGATATTTATAGTAAGTTTGGTTTAAGCGTTAAAGATATAGAAGGCGCAAAGTTTGAAGACGGCGTTGTCTATAAAGATGGTGATGTAAAAATTGGTAACAAAGTTGTTGCCAAAGACGCTAAAACGTATATTCGCACCATGGGTAAGGTAAGTACCAGTAAAATGGGTACCGCCCAAGCTGCTAAGGTAGCGTTAGATAAAAATGGTAAATTTATGTTTGCCGTAATGACACCTTGTGGTAACCCAGTGACTGGTAAGGCTGTAGAGCCACCAAAACCTAAGGTACAAGCAATTAGCTGTGACGCACTTAAGGTAACGCTAGATACAACCAAGAAATCAGTATCCGCAAGTGTTAGCGGCAGTGCATCAAACACCAAGATAGATGGTTACAAAATAGACTTTGGTGATGGCACCGTTGTGAACAAGCAGTCCGCGAACCACACATATGCAGCTGACGGCAAATATACAATTGTGGCACATGTATCTGGTAAGGTTAACGATAAGACCAAAACAGTAACAAGCGCTGGCTGTACTAAATCAGTAGAGTTTGTAACACCTCCAACACCAGAACCCAAACCAGAACCCAAACCAGAACATCAAGCTATTAAATGTACAACACTTACCTTAGACGCTGTTAACAAAGAAAAGAAGTATGTAAAGGTAACTGTTAAAGGTACTGCAGAAAATACCAAAATTGATTCATACAGCATCAACTTTGGTGACGGATCAAAAGCAGTAAACAAACAAACTGCTGAGCACACCTACACAACCTATGGCGACTTTAAGATCGTTGCAAGCGTAACAGGTAAGGTAGATGGCAAAGACGTAACAGTATCTGGTGTAAACTGTACCCAAACCGTATCGTTTGCAGAAGTACCAGTTGCTTGCCCAACCAACCCTAGTTTGCCAATAGATGATCCAAACTGTAAACCATGCCCAACCAACCCAGAGCTGAACTTTGACGACCCTAAATGTACCGAAACACCCGTAACACCAACACCAGAACTACCTAATACAGGTGCAGGTTCGGTTATCGGAATCATGAGCGGAGTAAGCATCTTAGGCGCCTTTGGTCACAGACTATGGATTAGCCGCAAGCTTGGCTTATAGCCCCCTACATACACAAACACACCCCTAAACTAAAAATCCCCTGCCGGTCCGAGCAGGGGATTTTGGTGTGGATAACCTAGGCATCATTTTGCAAAATATGCTTATATAGAACTAGCTACTATATAGCGATTATGGCTGACCGCTGCTAGCTAAACAAACAATATATCAAAAACAATCACTTTTCCGTACACAAAAAAATTGTACGCAGTGGTTGTACATGGTTAAAAATAGTAACCATGCTAATGTAACCTGGCCAAATTTTTGCGCAAAGGTTGGGCTGGCTATGGCAAAATGCAATAGTACAGAAGATGTATGGTATGTGCTAACAGTGTATTAGCTATAGTTTAAGTGGGTATTGGCTATACGCCTGTATCTCTATTTTTAAAGGCGATATGTACAACTGTATAAAACACCGCTACTAGACCTGCGAGTACTGCAAAATTACCGATACGCCCATTACCAAATAGCACATTGCTTATATCAAAATAATAAAAAGGGCTTATATATTGCAAAAATTCTAAGCGGTCTACTAACTTTGATACAACATCTGCAATATAGGTAACTGCAAGTAACCCACCACCGATACCAAGCCCAATACCGCGTTTGCCACTTACAGACTGCCCAGCGAATGCTGCTGATGCATACACCATGCCAAGGAAAAAACTGGCAAATGATGCGAGCGCAACGTGCCATACGTTTACGTCAAACGGGAAGATACTTTTTCCTACTACAACCCCCAGCCATGTGGCGAACGGAATAACAAAAAGTACGGTTGCTATAGCGCCAAATTTTTGCACTAATATTTTACGACGGCTGATTGGGCTCGCCAGTAACAGCTCTAATGTGCCTGATTCTTCTTCTTTGCCAATTGCTGCGGCGCCAAAAGTTATGCCTACTATCGCTACAATTAACGGTAAAAAGAGCGAATATAGTTCTACTGCCAAAAATCCAGCTGGGGTTGTAGCAGCTGCAAGATCACCTATTACTGCAGAAAGTTCCGCTGGAAAATTATCAGAAAAATTGGTTATTTCGCCTGCGTATATTTCAAAAACCCATGCAAACATAAGTGCAAAAGCTGCCATGCTTATACTCCATACACCAGTGCTAATTTTACGGTCCCACACAGCTTTGCTGTAGATAGTATTACGCATTATTGTCTGACTCATCCTTATAGTAATGAATAAATAAATCTTCTAGGGCTACTTCTTGTTCATTGAGATCTTGTGGTTTATGCTTAGCGAGCTCTGTAATAAAAGCTTCTATACTCCCTGTGACGGTAAGCGTAAGCTCGTCACCTGCTACTTCTACATCAGAGACGTTTGCAAGATGCACAAAGGGCTTTGCATCTACTTTTTTAGCAAAGCGGGCGCGATATTTCCGCAGATTAATTGCTTTGGCGGTTTGAATATCTTCAATCGCTATGAGTTTACCCTGGCGTATAAAGGCGGCTCTATCACATATTTTTTGAACTTCTGTAAGATCGTGTGAAGATACAAAAATAGTTTTGCCTTGAGCTTTTAGTTCGGCCACCATATCGTAAAATACTTGCTTCATGAGTGGGTCAAGGCCACTGGTTGGTTCGTCTAGAATCAGCAAGCTAGGTTTGTGCATAAATGCCTGAATAAGGCCAATTTTTTGGACATTCCCTTTGCTGAGTGTATGGATAGGTCTTACCAGGTTGGCATCGAGCCTATGGGCGAGTTCGTCTACATATGCCCAATCTGTTTGCTTGCCCAGACGCGTTAAAAATTTTAGTAAATTGCGACCCGTCATGTTGTCGTACAGGGCAATATCACCAGCTAAGTACCCAATATTGTTTTTAATTTCTACACTATCTTTTACGCTATCTAAGCCATAAATAGTAGCAGAACCTTCAGAAGGCGTTATAAAGTTTAAAATAGTTCGTATTGTGGTACTTTTACCGGCACCATTAGGCCCTAAAAAGCCAAAAACTTCACCGTGCTGTAGTGTGAGATTAATATTCTTAACGCCACGATATTGACCATATAGTTTGGTCAGATTAGTCATTTTTAGCGGAGTATTGGCTTGTAAATCACCCTGTATCATCGGTATTTATTATAACAGACGCTTATGGCCTGGCCTGGGTGGCTTTAGGGGCAGTATGTTTTACTAAGTTTGCGATCAGAAATCTAACGTTCCTAAAAAAAGACCCACATACTGTGAGTCGCTTTTGGTGATCCCGAGGGGAATACTAGGGTATAATCCGCCCGTTTGTCGCTTTGCTTAGGGGGATTATCTGAACCCTTTACAGGTGTCCGGTTGCCGTTGACAACCAACCAATAAAAACACCCAGACTAGCTGAGGTATTTTTATTGGTGATCCCGAGGGGAATCGAACCCCTGTTTCCAGGATGAAAACCTGATGTCCTAACCGTTAGACGACGGGACCATGTAAGCTTAATTATACTGCAGCTGGGTTCGATTCTGAATCGACTCACTTTTAGCGAGCCCGTCACAACATCTTTGCAAACTGATGTCCTGCCACATCCTGTGGCCTCAAAACTTCGCTACTGAAAACAAGTTTTCATCGGAAGGTTTTCTTGCGAGCAGCCTACTGGCTACTCTCACGTTAGACGACGGGACCGCGCTATATGTGTGACATAAAAATCTGGATGAACCAGCCAGTATGCGCATAAATAAGCTAGTCAATAGTACCATAACAGGGGTATGTTGTCTACAAAATTACTAAACATTTTAGTAATTATTAAAATGCTATTTGCAATGCGAAAATACATATTATACAAAAGAGCAATTTCATATTGACTGTGCTAAACCATAAGCATATACTTATATGCATACGATGGTGTGACAACACATCACCACTGTAAACTAACAACTAACCAAAAATAAAGCGTAGGCTATAGCTGTTTGCCCGCGTTTTTTAAATTGGACCAACAGAAAGGACATATAAAACACATGACAATAGAAAGGCGCGTGTATTCTGAACAAGATATTGTGCAAGAACTATTAGAAGAAAGCAGAGAACGAGGGCAAGAGCTTACTCACGAGCAACTAAACATAGCATATGAATCATTACAACGAGTCATGAAACGTAATAACGAGCGTGGTACTTCAAAGAGATACCCAGACACTATGAGTGTCGCAGCTTATGCTCAAAGAGTATCACCCGAAGCTTATGATAGCTTTACACAAGCAGAGCAGGCAGCTATCGTCGCAGAATCTATACATAGATTCCGCAACGCTAAAGTGTTAATTCCTGATCTACAATAGAAGTTTCTTCTATAATCTGGTGAGCAAATACTTTTATCGTTGAAGTTTTTTGGTAGAAAATTTTAACAATCACAATAATATTTTTTATTCGTGATATTTTTAGTGATATAAATACTTGATTTAAGAGGTAAAAGGATTTTGCAATAGCAACGAACTATCTATGGCCTCTAGGCGGAGTAATTCGTTATATTTGGCGACACGTTCACTGCGCGAAAGGCTCCCTGTTTTAATTTGCCCGGCACCAGTGCCAATGGCAATATGTACAATAGATACGTCTTCTGTTTCACCCGAGCGGTGCGACACTATTGTGTTCCAGCCGTTTTCTTTTGCCATTTGAATTGCCCGAATTGTTTCTGTAAGCGTACCTATTTGGTTTGGTTTTATTAAAATGGCATTCGCAGCGTCTTCTTGTATAGCGTATTGCAGGCGTTCGGTGTTTGTTACTAACAAATCATCACCAACCAGCTGTGTGGTTGGTAGTGCCACTTTAAGGTGCTTCCAGCCGTCCCAATCGTCTTCTGCCAAACCGTCTTCTATAGATACAATAGGGTATTGACTTACTACACGCTTAAACCATTCAATTAGATCTTGAGTATTAAAATGTTTACGTTCTGACGTAAAATGATATGAACCATCTTTGTACAGCTCGCTTGCTGCCACATCTACCGCAAAGGCCACGTCTTGCCCTGGGGTGTACCCAGCTTTATCTGTAGCTTCTGATAGTAAATCAAATGCTTCGGCGTTACCATTTTTAAGATGTGGGGCAAAACCACCTTCGTCACCAACAGTAGTTGCATAGCCTTTGCTGTGAATAAGCATTTTGAGCTCTTGAAATATTTCTACACTCATTTGCAACGCCTGGCTAAACGTGTGGGCGCTTAGGGGCATTATCATTGACTCTTGGATATCTGTAGAACCATTTGCATGTTTACCGCCGTTAAGCACGTTTAACATTGGCATAGGTAACAATAGCTGCTGTGGTTGCGCAATATCGGCAATGTGCTTATACAACAATATTCCACGAGATTTTGCTGCAGCGTGAGCTACAGCTAAAGATACAGCCAATATGGCGTTTGCGCCGAGCTGTGCCTTATTTGGCGTGCCGTCTAGATCAATCATAATTTGATCTATTTTGAACTGATCGTCAGCCGGAATACCGCGCAAGGCTGGCAATATATGTGTGTGAATATTGTCTACAGCTTTATATACAGATTGACCATGATAAGCCGCTTCGCCATCTCTTAGTTCATGTGCTTCGTGTATGCCGGTAGATGCACCAGATGGCACGGCTGCTCTACCGCTTGAGCCATTTGCGAGTAAAACGTCTGCTTCTACAGTAGGGACACCACGTGAATCTAATATTTGGCGGGCAATAATATTTATAATTTCCATACCAATATGTTCTCATAAAGCTCATGCTTATGCCATAATAGTATACGTAATGGCACGAATATATTTTTATGACTCAACAGAAATAGATAAACAACAACTAACCAATGGGCTTATAGGCACGGATCATCATTGGGAATTCGTTGATGAACCAATATCACTAGAAAACCTAGACCCAGAAACAGAAGTTATATCTGTATTTATAACCAGTTCGGTGACGGCAGAAATAATACAGGCACTACCAAAGTTGCGCTTAATTGCATGTCGTTCTACAGGCTATAACAATATCAACATGAACGCTGCCGAAGAGAGAAATATTATAGTAGAAAACGTTCCTACCTACGGCGAAGAAACCGTTGCTGAATATGCGTTTACATTGTTGCTGGCACTATCGAGAAAGCTTGTCGCTACGCTAAAATCGTTCCAAGACAATACTCCGTTAGATAAACTATGCGGTTGGGATTTACACGGACGAACACTTGGGGTTATTGGGACGGGGCACATCGGCAGATCGTCAATAAAAATAGCGAACGGGTTTGGTATGAATGTGGTTGCGTATGATCCGTATCCCAATAAAGATGCAGCCAAAGAACTCGGCTTTCAGTATCTTACACTAGACGAAGTTATGTCACAAAGTGATGCTATAACGATTCATGCACCTTATTTTCCATCTAATAAACATCTTATTGGTTCGGATCAATTAGCCCGTATGAAACCAACTGCGGTTTTAATAAATACCGCAAGAGGTGAACTTATAGATACAAAAGCACTCCTTGAGGTCTTGTCTAAAAAGAAAATTGCTGGCGCAGCCTTGGATGTAGTTGAAGGTGAACGTTTAATACACGTAGATGACGACGTTGAGTTGCTCTATCGTAGCAATGTAGTTGGCTCTGACATGCTTAAGTACGGTGTAGAAATACTAGCACTTAGCCATATGGAAAATGTTATTCTTACCCCCCACAATGCGTTTAACACACTAGAAGCAGTCGGTAGAATCAATGCTGTTACCTGCGAAAATATCATCAAATTTTGGTATGGCGATACACCGAATGTTGTTAAGCCGCCTGCGAAACAAACAGGAAAACTAACTATCGTGCGACATACTGAATCAGAATGGAATGCAACTGGTCAGTGGACAGGAATTACCGACGTACACTTAAGTGGTAAAGGCTTTCGTGATGCTGGCTACTTAGGCCAAGAGGTAGCTATACAAAACCTGACATTTGACAAAGCGTATTGTTCGCAACAGATACGCACGCTAGAAACAATAGAAGGTATATTAAACGCTTCTGGGCAGTTAGATTTAGAATATGAAAGAGAAGCTGCACTTAACGAGCGTGATTATGGTGACTATACTGGCAAAAATAAGTGGGAAGTTCGTGATTTAATTGGTGAAGAAAAGTTTCAGCGCATTAGGCGTGGTTGGGATGAACCTGTACCAAATGGCGAAACGCTCAAGGATGTCTACAAACGAGTTGTTGCATTTTATAAAAAAACTATTCTACCGCAGCTACTTGCTGGCAAAAATATATTAATTGTGTCTCATGGTAACGGTATTCGGGCGCTCATTAAATACATTGAATCTATTAGTGATGAAGACATAGAAAAAGTTGAAATGATATTTAACACCATTCTTGTTTATGATGTCGATAAAAACGGCCACATGACACACAAAACTACCCACGTTGTAGAAGAAAAAGTACCCGCCAATAGTAGCCCTACGACTACGTAGCTCGTGCGACTAAACTTGTAATAATTTGCTCTGTGACATCTTGGCGAGATTGTGCACCGTCTACTTCTATGAGCAATCCATTAGAACGGTAATGCTCTATAACGGGCATCACTTTATGGTGATAACTATCTAAACGGGTTTGTATAACGTCACGACGATCATCTGCACGCTCACCTCGATCACCCTCTTGTTGGGCAGCATCAAATCTGTTCCATACCTCTTGGTCGGTCAGCTGGAGTAAAATAACGGCTTTTTGCGGGTGACCTGTCGCTAAGGTTGCCTTTTCTACGATGCGTTCTTCGCCCTGTAACCGCCCAACTTCACTTAAAATAAGCGGTTTTTGTGCAAATTCAGGGTTTGCTAAAAATGGCACAACAATCTCTTCCCATAAACTGGTAGGAATAATCTCGCCAGCTGCCATAATGCGTTGTAGCTCTAGGTTACTTTGACTCTTACGGAGTATATCGCCACCAGATATAAGCACCCCCTCTAAGTAGTTTGCAAAAAGACGACCCTGAGTATCTTTACCCGCAAATGGCAAGCCAAAGATGTTTATTGATCCTGTACCGAGCCATGTTTTGATTGTTTGTATGTGTGTATCCATAGAAATAGTATATCACCACAATAAAACTTGTGTTTCACTCAAGAAAATTATAAGCATTAGTGGTATTATAAAAAGGATACTAATAACAACAAGGTGGAACAGATGTACAAATATTTAAAATTTTTTGAGGAACTATCAATTGATGACATACCGCAAGTAGGTGGCAAAAACGCTTCTCTTGGCGAAATGTATCGACACTTAAGACCGCAGGGAGTGAGTTTGCCGAATGGGGTAGCAACGACTGCAGATGCTTACCGATATTTTCTTGAAAGCGCTGGCTTAAACCAGGGTATTACAGATACCTTACAAGGCCTAGACGTTAGTAATGTTCATGATTTAGCACATCGGGGTACTATTATCCGTGAAATGATTATTAATGCCCAATTACCTCAGGATTTTCAAGATGAAATTAAACAAGGTTACCGCGAATTGAGCCAGAAATGTGGCCATGATGGTGATATGGTGGTAGCGATTCGTTCATCTGCTACAGCAGAAGATTTGCCGAACGCTTCTTTTGCCGGCCAACAAGCCACCTTTTTAAACATCAAAGGCGAAGAAGATGTTGTTACCGCGGTAAAAGAATGTATTGCATCATTATTCACCGATAGGGCGATTGTATACCGTGTATCTAACGGATTTGACCACATGAAAGTAGCGCTTTCGGTTGGTATTCAACAAATGGTAGCAGTGCGCAGTGAATGTGCTGGAGTACTTTTTACCATCGATACTGAATCTGGCTTTAAAAATACTGTAGTTGTGAGTTCAATTTACGGCTTAGGAGAAAACATTGTACAAGGGCACGTTAACCCCGATGAGTTTATTGTATTTAAGCCAACTATGGCTATCCTAAAACGACATCTTGGCACAAAAAAAATGAAGATGGTACCAATTGGTGCTAATCGTACCAAAAACCTGCCTGTAAAAGTAAGTGATCAAAACCGTTTTTCTATAAACGATGATCAAGTAAAGACGCTGGCGCACTGGGGAATGCTTATTGAACAGCATTACGGCCACCCAATGGACATTGAATGGGCTCTAGATGAAGACGACGGTCAATTGTACATTGTGCAGGCCAGGGCAGAAACGGTACAGTCTCGCCGCGACACGAACATTATTGAAGAATATCGTTTAGCTCAAGAAGGTCACGTGCTGGCAACTGGTACGAGTGTTGGTAGCAAAATAGGTACTGGTAAAGTAAGTAAAATTATGAGCGTCAAAGACATTGACGATTTTAAAGAGGGTGATGTTCTGCTTACAGAAATGACCGACCCAGACTGGGTGCCTATTATGAAGATAGCGAGTGCTATTGTTACCGATAAAGGTGGGCGTACCTGCCATGCAGCCATTGTATCGAGGGAACTAGGCATTCCATGTGTTGTTGGCACAGGCAACGCCTCAGAACTCATACATGATGGTCAAGATGTAACAGTAAGCTGTGCTGGCGGTAGTGACGAAGGCGCTGTGTACGAAGGAATTTTGCACTATGAGGTAGATAAAACCGATGTTAAAGACTTACCACGGACAAAAACCAAGATTATGATGAACATTGGTTCACCTGACCATGCGTTTGCATATTCGCAAATTCCTAATGATGGAGTTGGCTTAGCGCGAGAAGAATTTATTATTGATTCACATATAAAAATTCACCCTTTAGCGTTGTTACGTTTCCACGAAGTTAAAGATAAAGCGGTACGTGCTCAGATAAATCAGTTAACGCTCGGTTACGAAGATAAAGCACAATACTTTATAGATAAATTAGCCGAAGGTATCGCTACAATAGGTGCCGCATTTTACCCCAATGACGTTATTATTCGTTTTAGTGACTTCAAGACAAATGAATACGCTAACTTAATTGGTGGTACACAGTTTGAGCCGCAAGAAAACAATCCGATGATTGGATGGCGTGGCGCGAGTCGTTACTATAGCGAGCAATACCGAGCTGCCTTTGAGCTAGAGTGTCAGGCGCTAAAAAAAGTTCGTGATGAAATGGGTATTACAAACGTTAAAGCGATGATTCCATTTTGCCGTGACCTTGAAGAGGCGCGCAAGGTGTTAGAGATTATGGAGTATTGTGGTCTCAAACGTGGTGAAAATGGTTTTGAAGTATACGTTATGGTTGAAATACCATCTAACGTACTATTGGCCCGTGAATTTGCGAAACTATTCGATGGATTTTCAATTGGTTCTAATGATCTTACGCAACTGACTTTGGGTGTAGACAGGGATAACCACGAAGTCGCTCACGTCTATAGCGAAAACAACGAAGCAGTAAAAGCCTTAATTCGTAGCGTTGTGGCGGTGGCAAAAGAGACCAACACAAAAATTGGTTTATGTGGTCAAGCACCTTCTGATTACCCTGAGTTTGCACGCTTTTTGGTAGAAACAGGCATAGATAGTATTTCCTTAGCTCCAGACACTGTCGTTAAAACAACTATTGATATTAAGAAAACCGAAGAATCACTTGGTAGATAAACGAATCAAGTAATCTATAATACAATGCAGAGTATTGTTCCTAAAAAGCCAATTCGCCAGTATAAACGTACAAAGATAATTGCAACGTGTGGTCCTAGTTCACTAGAATATGACACGATACATAAGCTTATCGCTGCAGGCGCTAATGGAATACGGCTTAATTTTAGTCATGGCAACCATGCGCAACACGCAACGACAATTAAGCGTGTCAGAAAAGCATCTAAAGCACTCGGTAAGCCAGTGGCGATTATTCAAGATTTACAAGGTCCAAAAGTACGTTTAGGTGAATTTGATGGCATATTTCAGGTAGAAAAAGGTCAAAGTATTCGGCTGCGTTACAACGCTGATTTTGAGAGAGAAGGCGTGTTACCTACTCAATACGATTTAAGTAAAAAAGTGAAACGTGGCGAACGATTGTACTTTTTTGACGGAAAAGTAAAAACAACCATTACGAGTGTCAAAGACGGAGTTGTGCATGTACGTGCCGAAAACGCTGGGTATTTACTCGCCCGCAAAGGGATCAATGTACCAGATACCAATTTTGATGGCGATATCATTACCAAGAAAGACAAAGAAGATATCTTGTTTGGAGCAACGGGCGACATAGATTATGTTGCACTGAGCTTTGTGCAAACGGCCAGTGACGTTGCTCATGTGAAACGTCTACTTACCAATGCTGGGAGTAAGGCGCGCGTTATCTCTAAAATAGAAACACGTTCTGCTGTAGAGAATATAGAATCTATCGTTGAAGCGTCAGATGCAGTTATGGTTGCACGGGGCGATTTAGCTATAGAAACAAGCGTAGAAGAAGTCCCTATATTGCAAAGACAAATTGTGAGGCTTGGCATTACACATGCAAAACCTACCATAATTGCAACGCACATGCTTGCAAGTATGACAGACGCACCACAGCCAACACGAGCAGAGGCGAGTGATGTAGCGACAGCAGTTCTCAGTGGTACCGATGCAGTCATGTTAAGCGAAGAAACAGCCAATGGAATGTTTCCTATAGATGCTGTTAAAACGATGAAAAAGATTATTCGCTACGCAGAAGAGAATACTCACGAAAACATTACATTTAACCGTACACAACAATCGCACACGCGCCAGACTGCTATAAGTAAAGCAATTATTGCCTTAGCGTACGATGTTAGTGCTATAGCTATTGTAGCGGAGACAAAAAGCGGTGCGACAGGGTACATTATTGCGTCGTATCGGTCAGATTTACCAATTATTGCAGTGACAAGTAGTCAGCTGGTAGCTCAACAACTATCTATTGTGTATGGCATAAAGAGTTTCGTGCGCAAAGATGAAATGTACCAAGCAGTACATTTAACAGATTGGCTACAAAGAAACAAAGTACTTTCAAAGAACGAAATCGTTGTAATTGTATCAGGCGAGCATCCTGGCGTCGTAGGCACAACAGACACTATTAAAGTAAGAGTCATCACATAAAAAGAAAGGTTAAGGTGGGCAATGTTTCGCAAAAAAACTATATTTCAAACAGATGTAGCCAACAAAACAGTGCTTGTTCGGGTTGATTTTAATGTGCCCATCAATGATCTAGGTGTTATTACAGACGATTATCGAATTCGTAAAGCTTTGCCCACTATAGAGCACCTACGGAGCTCTGGCGCCAAGGTGGTGCTGATTTCTCATCTTGGAAGGCCGACTAGTAAACAAGACGTTGCCTGCAGCCTTGCGCCTATTGCTCATCGTCTTGATGATTTATTGCACACCACAGTGCTCTTTGCTGATGATTGTATTAGCGCAGACGCAAAACACAAAATTAAAGAGCTACAACCGGGTGATGTTTTACTACTAGAAAACCTACGTTACTACCCAGAAGAGGAAGCAAACGACCCTGACTTTGCTAAAAAGCTCGCCAAAGGTTGTGATGTATTTGTACAAGAAGGCTTTGGTGTTGTGCATCGTGCTCATGCTAGCACAGATGCTATTACTCGGTATCTGCCGAGCGTTGCAGGATTACTACTGGCAAAAGAAGTAGACACAATAACCAATGCAATGCATACACCCAAAAAGCCACTGGCCATTGTGATTGGTGGCGCAAAAATATCCGACAAAATAGATTTGTTAAACACATTTATAGATTCAGCAGATTATATAGCGGTTGTTGGTGCCATGGCGAATACCTTTTTAGTCGCAGAAGATGTAGCCGTTGGTAGTAGTTTGGTAGAAAAAGACGCTGTGCATACCGCCAAAGAACTCCTGCAAAAAGCATATAGTAGAATGAAAAAAGAGCGCTTTACGTTTTATATACCCCAAGACGTTGTTGTGGCAAAAGGAAAAGAAAATACCCACCAAACCAGGGTTGTTGATATAGATAATCATACATGGGCAGATATTTCACAGTATCCGAAAAAACCTTCAAAACATGCCTACAGCGTTGCGGCTGATGAATGGATTTTAGACATAGGCCCAATGACAGCGAGTGCAATAAAAGGTGCGCTATCGCAAGCGCACACTGCTATATGGAATGGCACAGCTGGCATGACAGAGATTCGTGGCTTACACGGCGCAGCTGACCCGTTTAGCCACGGGACGCGCGTAATCACAGAAGGCTTCATTGGCCAACATGCTGGTGACAAAAACGTACCATTTACCATTGTAGGAGGCGGTGATACGGTAGGCTATGTAGAATCTATAAGTGGATTACGCGAGCAACTTGGACACGTATCTACAGGTGGTGGAGCGAGCTTAGAGCTCATGGCTGGGCATACTCTCCCTGGTGTAGAAGCTTTACAAGACAGCGACTAAACGCAGAACGTGGTACTATAAAAACATAAGCATTGTATATATATGACAACACATAAAAAAACACTCATAGCTGGGAACTGGAAGATGCATCTTACGGTTGCGCAAGCAAGTTTACTCGTGCAGCGGCTGCACGAACGTACCCAAAACCATAAAGACGTAGAAGTTGTACTGGCTCCTACTCATCTTCACCTGCAGCCACTGAGTTTGCAAATTGATCATCGCAAATTTAAATTAGCTGCTCAAAATGCTTACCATAAAGACGAAGGCGCTTACACTGGTGAAGTATCGTTCACCATGTTACGTCACCTAGTAAGTTATGGTCTGGTTGGGCATTCAGAGCGCCGCCATATTTTTAATGAGTCACTCGATGAAATTACCCTCAAAGTGGCTGCTGCTTACAGAAATGGCATTACTCCTATTTTATGCGTTGGCGAAACAAAAATAGATCGGCTATCTAAAGAAACAAACCAAGTATTGCATGATCAGGTTGTAAGTGCTTTAGCGAACGTTACCAGTGAAGAAGTGCAATCAATTGTTATTGCGTATGAACCTGTCTGGGCAATTGGTACAGGAGAAAACGCCAAGCCATCTGACGTAGCATCGGTAGCGCGTGTCATTAAGCACGATATTACAGAATTATATGGTACAAAAGCAGCTGAACGGGTACGTATACTTTATGGTGGCAGCGTCACGGCAGATACAGCATCTGGATACCTACGCCTCCCAGAAATAGATGGGTTATTAGTTGGTGGCGCTAGTCTTAATTATCATTCATTTAGCGATATTATAGATAGTGCCTACAGAGTAAAGAGAAATATTAATACCCTAAGAGATATGTAAAAAAATGGCAGAAGAACAAACCACACCACAAACAATAGAAGACGTTAAGCCACCGACAATTACAAAGCACGAAGCAAATAGGGCAGGTTCGACGCCTGCACAAGATGCGGCAAATATATTACCGGCAGAAGAACAACCTACAGAAACTATTATTTCTAATAAAGGTACAAATATTACACCACTAGCTAGCGCAACCACGCCCGAACCAACGGTTACAAATGAAAATCCGCCGGAGGCGCCAAATGAACCCGTAGAACACGCCCAAGAACAAAAGAGTAGTATAAGCCCGACCGCCTACGAGGCGTCTGATTCGTTGCCAGATATGTCAGAAAAACGTACCACCGAGTTAACAGACGAGATGCAAACACCCCGAATTTACGATACAAAAGAATATATTGTCCCAATACACGATACTCTGCACAGTCACGGAACGACAGGTAAAATTGTAGCGGGTATTGTAAGTGGTCTTGTTGTGCTTATTATAGTAATTGTTGCGGCATACGCTATAGGTGGATAGATTACACAACACTTATACACACCTTAGGTTGCTAAAATATAATAATGTCACAGTTCACTTTAGGCTTAAATGCTGAGCAACAGCGTGCCGTAGAATCAACCGATGGTCCATTGCTTATTCTGGCAGGTGCTGGAAGTGGTAAAACCAAAACGCTGACACACCGAATTGCTCATTTACTAGATACACAACTGGCAACTCAATACGAAATACTCGCCGTGACGTTTACAAATAAAGCCGCCAAAGAAATGCGTGAACGTGTCGCTCAGTTGCTTGCGTACCGTCGTGACGACAAAGCTTTTATGCCCTACATGGGCACGTTTCATGGGATATGTGTGCGGATATTACGTAAAGATGGCCAATATAGTGGCGTACCTAACAATTTTGTTATTTTTGACGAGAGTGATCGTACAACACTCATTAAACAATTATCTAAACAGCTTAGTATAGACGAAAAACAACATACTGCGCGGGCCATTGGGGCGATTATTAGTGCTGCCAAAAATGATTTAATAACGTCAGCTGAATACGCTTCATTAGCACAAACACCTACTCAACGAGCAGCAGCTCGCGTGTACCCGTTGTATCAACAAGCTCTTAAAGATCACGCTGCCTTAGATTTTGATGATCTTATAGGTAAGGTAGTGAGTTTACTAGAAAATAATGCCGAAGTGCGAGCAAGATGGCAAGATAGATTTAAATACATTCTTATTGATGAGTATCAAGACACCAACACCGCCCAGTACAAATTGATTAAGCTGCTTTTAAATGAAAAACGTAATATTTGTGTGGTAGGCGATGATTGGCAAAGTATTTATAGTTGGCGTGGTGCCGATTTTAAAAACATATTAAATTTTGAACGAGATTTTAAAAACGCTACCGTTATTCGTCTCGAGCAAAATTATCGTAGTACGAACCATATTCTAGATGCCGCGCATGCTGTTATAGCTAAAAACGCACAGCGTTCAGACAAAAAACTCTGGACAGCCATTAGTGGTGGTGCACCGGTGCAGGTACTCAGTGCATACAACGAACGGCACGAAGCCGAACAAATTATACAGATTATTAGACAACGCACCGATACCCGTACTTTTGCCTACAAAAATATTGCACTACTCTATAGAACAAATGCTCAGAGCCGTGCTCTAGAAGAGCAATTTGTTCGCTTTAACATACCCTATAAGATGGTTGGCGGGGCTCGTTTTTATGACAGAACTGAAATCAAAGATATTCTTGCGTATTTACGACTACTGTATCAACCAGAAGATATTATTAGTTTTCAGCGTATCGTGAACACACCTACAAGAGGTTTTGGTAAGACATCATTAGATAAATTTTTACAGTGGCGCCAAGTACAAGGGCTAACACTTACAGATGCTCTCGATAACGTAGATACGTCACCACTCACAGCTCGGGCTAAACAAGCATTATTTGCGCTACATGAACTGCTAAGTGTCTATCGGCAAGAAATGGATCACCTATCTGCAGCGAGCCTTTTAGAAAGTGTCATTAAGCGTTTAGACTATTACAATTATTTAGACGATGGTACGTTGCAATCAGAAGCCCGTATAGAAAATGTAAAAGAGCTATTAAGTGTGGCCAAAGCCTACAGTGATGAAGGGCTTGCAAGCTTTTTAGAAGAAGTTGCACTCGTGAGCGATCTAGATACGCTTAACCCTAATTCAGATGCTGTGACATTAATGACACTTCACGCCGCGAAAGGTCTAGAATATGACGTAGTATTTATGACGGGCATGGAAGAGTCAATTTTTCCACATTCACGGGCTTTGTTTGATCAATCACAAATGGAAGAAGAGCGCCGGCTCTGTTACGTTGGTATGACGCGTGCAAAAAAAGAACTATATCTTACCTATGCAGATAGTAGGGTTCTGTATGGTGGTGTTCAACATTACGTCCCCAGTAGGTTTATAGCCGAAATTAACGCACAGCATATTAAAAAAGCTGCCTACACAGGCTATGCATCGGCAGGAGTTTTAGACAATAATCAGCCCGAATCATCAGAGCCACGATATGTGCCAGAATTACACCCAGGCGACACAGTTAATCACCAAGTGTTTGGGAGGGGAATCGTGGTAGATCTAGATGGTGAAGTAGCTGCAGTCCAGTTTGGTGGCAAGGGCATTAAGCGGTTAAATATTAGTTTTGCCCCTCTAGAAAAGGTATCATGAAGCATTCCCGCGCGTTAGGAAAAATTACCTATATTTGTACCTATCCGTTTATACGTATCTGGCTATATGGCTCACATCGTGCGTATGTAATACTAGTAGTAAAAGACGAAGTTTTACTAACAAAAAACTGGCTTGGCCTACACCAAAGGTGGCGATTACCAGGCGGTGGTGTGCATGCATCAGAATCAGTGCTTGATGGCCTAGTTAGAGAAATAAGCGAAGAAATTGGCTGCAGTTTACCTATTAAAAAGGTGCACACTCTGGGGCAACAGCGCTACTACAAAGCAAGCAAACTCTACACATATAGTTTATACACGGTAAAACTGAATAAAAAACCTCGCTTGCATATCAACCATAATGAAATCGCTGACCATGCATGGTTCCCTATAGCAAAAGCGAAAACACAGCCATTAGCAGAAGAAACGCGCCACGCCTTACAGCTGCTAGACATAGCCTAAAATATGCTATAATGATGTTCAGTACCTTTATTTTGAGAACCGAACGTTAAGAAGTAAACATTTGTTTATACCAATAACGCATTTGCTCCAAAGTAGAGGTTTTTGTTCATGAATATACATACATCTGTAACATCATTTTTTCATAAACACGCTTTTGCCTTAGGTATCTTTGGTATTCTTTTTGGATTTACCTTTTTATCGAGCAGTTTTGTTGTGGCCAATGGCCAGACAATAGGGCCAGAAGACAGCCATATTGTAAGTCTATATATCAACGGTGAAGAAACCGTGGTACCCACACGTGCAAAAACGGTAGGCGAGCTGCTCACAAAAACAGATATAGCCCTTACAGAAAACGACCTTGTAGAACCTGCTAAAGACACAGCTATAGATAATGATAATTTTAAGGTAAACGTATATAAAGCGCGCCCTGTAAGCATTATAGATGCTGGCAAAGTAGTGCGTGCATTTACGCCATATCAGGGCGCAAAACTCGTCGCCGAAAAAGCTGGTGTAAAAGTGTACCCAGAAGATACCTACACACTTGAATCAGGCGATTCGTTTGTGGACGAACAAATTATCGGCGAAAAGATAACCATTCATCGGGCAACACCAGTGACGATTAACTTGTATGGTTCTGGACCGGTGACGTATCGCACCCACGTAAAGACAATTGGTGATCTGTTAGCAGAACGTAATATCACGCCAGAAGAAGGCGCTACATTGTCGCCGGCAGCAGACACACCTCTTACTCCAAATTTAGCAATATTTATTTCTAAGTTTGGGAAGCAGGTTGTTACAACAGAAGAGTCAATACCTTTTGAAACAGCAACCACTCCAGATCCAAGCGCACCACTTGGGAGAATTACCGTTACCAGCCCAGGTAAGCCTGGTGTTAAAAAGGTAACCTATGAAATAGAAACAAGAGATGGCCGTGAAGTTGGCAGAGTAGTGTTGCAAGAAGTTCGTGTTACCGAACCTACAACGCAGACACAAACCAAAGGTACCAAAGCCAATGTTAGTGGCGATAAGCTCGAATGGATGCGAGCAGCTGGTATTGCAGAGTCTGATTTTGGTGCTGTTGATTTTATCATAGGTCATGAATCTGGCTGGCGACCAGCTGCAATGAGTGGTAGTGGGTGCGGTGGCCTTGGCCAAGCGTGTCCATCGTCTAAACTCGCCAGAGCGTGCCCTGATTGGCAAGTTGACCCAGTATGTCAATTACGATTCTTTAGTGGATATTCTGGCCGTTATGGTGGCTGGCAAGGTGCCTACCAGGCGTGGTTAGTAAAAGGATGGTGGTAGATTCACGGCCAAATAAACGGCTCGGCCAACATTGGCTTACAGATAACGAAACATTATCGAATATTGTGGCGGCAGCCGATATTAGCGCTGCTGATACAGTTCTCGAGGTTGGTCCTGGTCTTGGTACGCTCACCCAAGCATTATTAGCCACTGGTGCGAGCCTGACAGCAGTGGAATATGATGCAGCACTCGCCACACAGCTCATGAAAAATATTCACGCGCCTAACGTACAGGTTATCGAGCATGACATATTAACGTTTGACTTTAGGTCATTACCAAAAGATTACAAAGTGGTTGCAAATATTCCGTATTATTTAACGTCTAAACTTGTGCGTATTGTATGCGAATCTGCTAATCCACCAAAAACCACCGTGTTGCTTGTTCAAAAAGAAGTCGCACAGCGTATCGCTGCTCAACCCGGTGCTATGTCGCTGCTAAGTATCAGCGCGCAAGTCTATAACACAACAACTCTAGGTGTTGTTGTACCAGCTGCGCTTTTTACGCCACCACCAAAAGTAGATTCACAGGTAATTATTATGCAGCGTAGGCCATCACCATTAGTGCCACACAGTCTTCAAAAAACCTTTTTTCGGGTCGTTAAGGCTGGCTTTAATGAACGCCGAAAAAAACTACGCAGCAGCCTCAGTGGTGGCTTACATTTAGAAAAGCAGCAGGTAGACGAACTACTGGCCAGTGTATCTATAAACGCGTCGGCACGTGCGCAAGAACTTTCTATAGATGATTGGGTACGTCTTACCAAAAAATATATAGCGAATCAGTAAAAACTGTCGTATACTAACTATATATTTTAAAGTTATAAGTCTCATGCAACGTATACAAAGAAAAATTGGTAACCATCCACTGCTCGCCGTGTTTGCCACGGTATTTGTTGATTTAGTTGGTGTTGGTATACTAATACCGATTTTTCCGCTGTTGGTGACGCCAGGTTCGCCAGATTCTATTTTGCCAAATGGTTGGACGATTACCCAAGGAGTTATTTTACTAGGCTGGTTGAGTGCGGCATATCCACTCGCACAATTTATTGCAGCACCTATCTTAGGGCAATTATCAGATAAATATGGCCGCAAAATTGTTCTTACGTTGTCTATTATTGGGACAGCTCTTGGGTATGTACTCTTTGCCATAGGCTTAGCAACCAAAAATATTCCACTCTTATTTGCATCGCGCATCCTAGACGGCTTTACGGGTGGTAATATATCAGTTGCTCAAGCTGCTATTGCCGATATTAGTACCGCTAAAAATCGGGCTAAAAACTTTGGCTTAATTGGCATGGCATTTGGACTAGGCTTTATATTAGGTCCATACATTGGTGGAAAATTAGCCGACCCATCTGTTATGAGCTGGTTTAATGCAACTACACCATTTTGGTTCGCGGCCGGTTTAAGTGTCTTTAACGTGATATTAATTACACTATTTTTGCCAGAAACATTAAAAGTACGTAAAACCGCACGTATAGACTTTTCACGGCCGTTTCATAATGTAGTGACGGCCTTTTCCCGCCCAGGTTTGCGCAGTGTTATGCCAACAAGCTTTTTGTTTACTGCCGGGTTTACCTTTTTTACCACGTTTTTTGGTGTTGTACTTGCCCAGAAATTTAACTTTTCGGTCAGTAATACAGGTGATTATTTTGCTTATGTTGGGTTATGGATTGCCATCGCTCAAGGAGTTTTTGTTGGTATTGTTGCAAAACGCTTCAAAGACTACCAAGTACTAAGAGTAAGTGTATTTATAACTGCAGTAAGTTTGCTGAGCTACGCCATGATACCAGCAGGTGAGTATCGGTGGTTATTCTTAATTCCACCTGTTTTGGCACTTGGTAACGGCTTGACCATGGCCTTTACTGCCAGTCTTATTAGCCGGATTACACCCAAAGAACTACAAGGCGAGTCGCTGGGTATTAATTCTAGCGTCATGGCTTTAGCGCAAGCTATACCAGCTATCATGGCCGGGTATATTGCCGCTATTGGTGTGAACGTACCTATATTTGTAGCGAGCATTATTATTACACTGGCTGGTATATCATTTTGGATCTTCTTTAAGCCAGGTCGCGATGACAAATATGCAGTTCCAAGCGGTGCAGAACCTCTACCCTCAGCGCACCACTAGAAAAACTATACTTTTTATGCTATAATACGTATTGAGGCGTATTTAGTGTATGTAAAAATACGCCAATTATGGGGCTGATTTTAGCTCGACAGTGGACCTTAACAATCTGCAAGGCAAGTCGGTTATCACCGTTATAGATACCTTAAACAGATGCAAAAACATCTAACCGCGAAAGCCTAATAGCGGACTTAGCTGCAAAGCTATTTCCTCAAAAAGCTTTTGCACTAGCTGCCTAATTTACTGGTAGCGATCTTTTTACCAGACGCCAGATACGGCAATAAGATCTCATATATATCTGGATGCCAACCATAGTGCTATTTGAGCTATGGTTGTAAGACTTTCAAATTGCTGCTCACGACTATTTTGTTTATTTAGCCAGTCGTGGCCTAAGACCATTAAATAAACTATGCTTGTAGAATTGCAGTGTCGTTAACCGCTGGACGCGGGAGCATTACCCGCCAGCTCCACCAAAAGGGACTTTTCAGATTTTGAAAGGTCTTTTTTGTTAATAGAAGGACCTATTAAGTTATTGTGTTACCAAGTACAATAGAGGCATGCTGAGTGTTAAAGGTGTTACTAAGAAATATGGCAAAAAAGAAAATGCTGTTAGTGCACTAAAAAATATCGCTCTTGATTTTGAAGAAGGCACTACAAACGCCATTGTTGGCAAAAGTGGCTCTGGTAAAAGTACTCTGCTTCATATACTTATTGGCCTAGATAGACCAACAACAGGCAAAGTGCTCGCAGGGGGGATCGATATTTTTAAAGCGCTTGATACTGATACATGGCGTGGGCAGAACGTGGGTATTATATTTCAGCAGTTCTTTTTGCAGCCAAACGATAGTGTTCTTAATAACGTAGCGTTATCGCTAAAAATACAGGGCGTTGCAAAAAAAGATCGATTACGGCGAGCCAAAACAGCCATACGGCAAGTAGGTTTGGCAGATAAGATGAATAGCAAGGCGAATGATCTGTCTGGTGGCCAAAAACAACGGATTGCAATTGCACGAGCGATTGTGAGCCAACCATCCATATTAATTGCCGATGAACCAACAGGCAACCTAGACACAGAAAACGGCCTTATGATAGAAGATTTACTATTTGCACTAAATAAAAAACTAGGCACAACACTTGTTATTGTGACACACGATGAAGATTTAGCACGCAAATGCCAAAGGGTTGTGTATCTTAAAGATGGTAGTGTAGAAAAAGATACCAAAAAACAAGTTACAACGACACGTAAGAAGGTGGTGTAGTATGCGCGTTATAGATATTGCAACCACTGCAAACGGTAACTTACGACGATCTAAGCTGCGAACATTTTTGACGCTACTTGCGATAGGCATTGGTACATTTACGTTGTCATTAAGCCTCGGACTTGGCCAAGGGGTAAAGAACTACATTACTTCACAATTAGGCCAGTACGATAACGTAAATTTGTATGTTGTGTCACGCCAAGGGGCAAACGATTTTAGTAGTGGTTTTGGTAATGGTGATCCAAAAGCCTACGACCCCAACAAAACGCAAGGTGGTGACTTTAGCCAAATTTTTTTAACAGAGAGCGATATTGCAAAGATACAATCTGCAGAAGGAGTAAGTACAGCACAAGTCCCATACATGCCTAGTTTTAACTATGTAACGTCTGTTGATGGCAATAAGTACCAGGTTGTCAGCGAGCCTATTGTGCCACAACTACCACTTACGGTGGTAGCAGGAACCAAAATAAATTTAGATGACGTTGGCAGTATTATGTTATCGCGTAAGTTTGTTTCGTTAACTGGTGCAAGCTCAAGTGAAGCTGCCATAGGAAAAAGCTTATCGTTTACCTACCAGACGGTAAATGACCAAACCGTTACAGAGGATTTTATTATCAAGGGTATCTACGAACCGACGCTCATTGATGCATCAGTTAAGGTAAGCCAGACAGACGCACAGCGTATAGCCACGGTGCAAGCTTTTGGCGGTGTACCACAAGTAGCTAATGTGTATATATCAAAATCAGATACCGTAACAGACGAGCAACTCAAAGAAAATTTAAAAAATGTTGGATTTTCTGTGACGAGTCTAGCAGATGTTAATAACACACTTAACGGTGTAGTAACTGGTGTTCAATTAGCGCTCGCTGCGTTTAGCGCGGTGGCAATACTAGCATCCATTGTTGGTGTTATAAACACCTTGTTTATGGCTGTGCTAGAGCGTACCAGAGAAATAGGCTTGTTTAGAGCTCTTGGCGCCAAGCCAAAGACTATATTTGCACTCTTTAGTGTAGAAGCAGCTCTACTTGGTTTTTGGGGCAGTATATTTGGACTTGCTTTTGCCTACGGTGCACAGTATACAATCAATACTATCGCCGAAAATTCCTTTTTAAAGGGTATAGAAGGCTTACAGTTGCTGTCTATTACACCCCAATTAGCGCTCAGTATTGTCGGAAATATTGCGCTTATTACGCTGCTGGCTGGACTAATACCTGCTTTTAAAGCGAGCCGGCTAGACCCTATAGAAGCACTGCGCTACGAATAAATCAAACACCAATAACCTTTTATGTCATAGCTCATTTGACTTTATTTACTATCATTATTAGCGTACAATTCTTATAATGCTTAAAAACAGAAAAATGGTAATAATAGGAGCACTCACTATTGGTGTCATCGCGGCGCTTGGTGGTGGGTTTTTTGCGTGGCAATCGGCGCAGCAAGATTCGTCGCAAACGAAAAGCTCGCTCAGCACGGGTGCTACCGTACCTCTTAATTACGAGAATGCAGGAGGTGATTCTATTAGTCTTACACCGAAACAGAATACTCCTAAAGATCCGAACGCGCTAAGCGTTGACTCTTCGCCAACTACGAGCACTAACTTAGGTTCAGGTACCACGAGACAACAGACAACGAATACTGGTAGTACCGCTGACACGACAAATTTTAGCGACTATGAACAATACAAAGATAAAAATGAAGTTTTTTTTGGTGATATTGTTTTAGGGAAAGGCGCCGAGGCCGTTAAAGATTCTAAACTTGCTGTTACCTATAAGGGTTACTTAACAAACGGTCAGCTATTTGATCAATCACGCACAGGCAACAATGGCCAGTTAGAACCACTACTGTTTACGCTTGGTGCTGGCCAACTGATACCTGGTTTTGAACAAGGCGTTGCAGGCATGAAAGCAGGTGGCACGAGGCGCGTTATAATACCACCCAGCCTTGGCTATGGTCCGAACGCACAAGGCAGTATACCGGCGAATTCTGTATTAATATTTGATATTCAACTTACCGCAGCACAATAAATCTAAATAGGTAGATTGTTATGAATAGAATTTGGCATAAAAAGCCACCACATATGCATAATGCGAACGTTGAAGCGACGCTTGCCTACATAGACCAACACTGGGCTGATTTACTATATAAAAACACACAAGACACAGGCACGTTAATAGGATTACCGCACGACTACATAGTTCCGGCTGCCCAGGCGAATGCGCAATTTAATTTTGAAGAACAGTACTACTGGGATACTTATTTCATACTGCTGGGGCTTAACGACCAAAAATATAGTCAACTCGCCAAAGGAATGTTAGAAAATTTAGTAGCACTGTATAAACGGTTTCATATGATTCCAAACGCTAGTCGGCTCTATTTTTTAAGTCGTTCACAACCACCACTGCTCACGTCTATGATACTTTTATATAAAGAAACATTTGGTTGTTCTGGTGAGTGGTTTGATGAAATGATGGCGATAGCTGAAGATGAATATACTACCGTGTGGATGAGTACGAAGCATCCACACTGGCGAAAAATTGGGCAGCTTAATAGATACTACGATATCAATGCCCTCCATGATCTGGCCGAAGCTGAAAGTGGGTGGGATATGACACCACGCTTTGATAGAAAGTGTCTAGATTACTATCCGATTGACCTAAATTCATTACTATATAAGTATGAAAAAGATTTTGCTGATTGGTATCGGACAAAAAACGATCTAAAAACCGCTGCATTATGGGACAATAAGGCCCAAAAACGTGCCCAAATTGTTGATGAATTATTATGGGGTCATGTGCGAAAATTTTATTTTGATTATAACTTTGAAGATGAGAAAAGAGGCTTAACGTGGTCACTTGCTGGGTTTTACCCAATGTGGGTTGGCATGGTAGATGATAAAAAAGCGAAAGAACTTGTAAAACAACTTGGTAAGTTTGAAAAAGATGGCGGTTTAAGCACCACATCGCGTCCAATGATTAATTTATCATTGCTGTTTGGATCGGTGAAAACACAGTGGGCGTACCCAAATGGCTGGGCACCACTGCAGTGGATTGTTATTAAGGGTCTCGAAAGATACGGATATACAGAAGACGCAAACCGGCTCGCGAAGAAATGGCTTAAAACATGTACTGATTGGTATGCCACCCATGGCGTGCTATTAGAAAAATATAATGTTGTTACTCCAACAAAAGAGCCTATAAAAGGCGTATACCCGAGCCAGACAGGATTTGGCTGGACGAATGGAATATATGTCGCATTGGCAAGAGATTACGCGTAATGCAAGAAGAAGTGCTGCCATGCATTGATAAATTAGCCTTTGACACAAAAAAACAAGCCCAAGCTGCCGCGACAGTTGCTATGTATCAACACGGCGTACGCCTTAAGCCGTATGTGTGCCCGCACTGTGGCTTGTGGCATTTAGCTTCAGATCACAGCTAATGCTATACTGCAAAGGATAGTAGTAAAAAACAAAACATATGAAACACCTATTTACTAAAAAACAAAAAACAAAAAAGCCAAAACCAGTGGCGATAGAAAACTACAAAGTATCATATTTAGATAAACGATCAAAAAGGTATCATCGTATCGTTATGACTGCTTTTTCTGGACTTTTTGGATTGGTAGGTATGTTGTATGTATTTACGTCTAATGCTGCTACAGGAGAAGTTGCACCCAACAACAACAATACTCTGGCGGTAGTGGCTATTGTTTTAGGCGGTCTCTTTATAACCGGTTTGATGGTATATTTTTACATACGCAGTAAACAGAAGTAGCGCATAGTTTTGTAAAACTGTTACAATGAACAGATATGAGTAAATTTTATGTCACCACTTCTATTCCCTATGTAAACTCCGTGCCACACCTTGGCCATGCTATGGAGTTTATACAAGCTGATGTTTTAGCCCGATACCATCGTCAGATAGGCGACGATGTGCTGTTTACCACTGGCACCGATGAACATGGTAGTAAAATAGCAGAAAAAGCCAAGGAGCTTGGTGTATCGGTTGAAGATTTTGTAGCAGAAAATAGCGGGGCTTTTAAGGCGCTACTTAGTACACTCAATATCACAAATGACAAGTTTATTCGTACAACTGATGAAGATCACGAAAAACGGGTAAAAATAGTATGGCAAAACTTACAAAAGTATATCTACAAGAACTTATACGTTGGTTTGTATTGTGTAGGCTGTGAAGAGTTTGTGTCAGAAAAAATTGCCAAGCAAAATAATAATGTTTGCCCAGCACATAATCGCGTCTACGAGCAGATAGAAGAAGAGAATTATTTTTTTGCGCTGAGTAAATTTACCAGCCAAATAAAACAATCTATCACAAGCGACGAATTTGCTGTCATACCTGTTTCGCGTAAGCACGAAATCATGCATGTTCTTGAAGAAGGTCTAGATGACATTAGCATATCTAGATCCAAAGATAAGCTCATTTGGGGCGTGTCTGTGCCAGGCGATGATAATCAAGTGATGTATGTCTGGTTTGAGGCATTATTAAATTATATTACCGTCTTGGGGTATCCAGACGGTGCAGATTTTGAACAATTTTGGCCGGCGAATGTACAAGTAATTGGCAAAGATATTTTACGGTTTCATGCTGCAATATGGCCAGGAATACTACTCGCTCTTGGTTTGCCACTCCCTAAAACACTGTATGTGCATGGCTTTATTACAAGTAGTGGGCATAAAATGAGTAAAAGCATAGGCAATGTTGTTGCACCGCTAGATATTATAAACACATATGGTGCAGATGCGTTTCGCTATTATTTCTTACGCTATATTCCGAGCTATGCAGATGGAGACTTCACGATTGAACGTTTAGCAACAGCATATAACAATGAACTTGCTAATGAACTTGGTAACGGTGTACAACGCGTGGCAGCTATGATTGGTAAATATCAAAATAATGTCATAGGTGATATTCCGCCAGCCGAACACGATATCCATGAATATCAACAAGCAATTATGGCATGTAGATTTGATAAAGCCCTCGATGAAGTGTGGGAACAAGTACGTGGCCTCAACCAATACATAGACGTGCAAAAACCATGGGTGATTGCCAAAGAGCAAGACGAACAACACCTAAAAGAGGTTTTGTCATACTGTGTGAGTAATTTATTAGAAATAGCCGAACTATTAGCACCGTTTATGCCCACTACATCATCGGCTATTGCAAATATGTTTAAAGACGGCATTGTGCGGCCTTTAGACAAACCCTTGTTTCCTAAATTTGAGCCATAAGTACATGGAATTTATAGACACACACTGCCATATACATGAGCCTGACTATAAGCTGCCCGAAAAAGAAGCGCGCGAACGTGCAGCAGCAGCAGGCGTTGATACAATCATTTGTGTCGGCACAGATGTTACAACGAGCTCTCAGGCGGTAATGTATGCCAGCGATAAACCAACTGTCTGGGCGAGTATAGGGTTGCATCCACATGATGCCAAGCTTGGTAATGACGCTTTTACTGCTCTCGCCCAATTACTGCCTAACAAAAACATAGTCGCTATTGGTGAATGTGGTCTAGATTATTTCTATAATCACTCAGACAAAAAAGACCAATTTGCAGCACTTGAAAACCAAATGCAACTCGCCCAAGATAATACCTTACCAATGATTTTTCATGTACGTGAAGCCTTTGATGATTTTTGGCCAATATACGATAATTTTTCACGCCTTAAAGGTGTTGTGCATAGCTTTACAGACACAACAACGCAGCTAGATAAAGCACTTAACAGAGACTTATACATAGGCTTAAACGGTATAATGACATTTACAAAAGACCAAAAACAACTTGCCGCAGCCAAGGCAGTACCACTGGAGCGACTATTATTGGAAACAGATGCCCCATTCTTGACGCCTAAGCCACTACGTGGTAAAATAAACGAGCCTAAGAACGTGAGTATAACAGCCGAATTTCTTGCACAGCTAAGAGGTGAGGAATTATCTACGCTTGCAGCGGCTACAACAAAGAATGCGCGCCAATTATTTGGTTTGCCTAAGCATGAGTCCTAAATACACTATGCCATTATTTCAACCAGCCCCACCATCACCAGAACAACATAAACCTGCCAGTATGGAAGCGCAGCGCAGTGCGAGGCTTACGGAAGCGTTAGATAGGCTAAGAGCAGCTGTAGGTAATATGGATGCAAATGCTATGCAAGAAGGAATGCGTAGAACTCCCGCACCTGTAGCACCCACAGATCACCATGGGTTAAAGCCTGATAGCGTTGCAGAATCAAATAATCTGATGAAAAAAGCAATTCTTGAGGTTAATAAAGCTCATGAGGTTCATGGAGCTTATAGCATGCCTGCAGAAGTAGTAACTGACGAAAGTCGTACTTTTGCAAAACATACTACGCAGCAACCTAGTAATGTCATAAACTTACCTACGAACAGAAGTGATATCAATCAACCGACTACATACGATGATTCTTCTCGTGGCGCCCAACCAGCCCCACCTGACACTATTAATAATTTTCCAGACCTAATGATCGCAGCAAATCCTGACGTGGCACCTACTCATAGGCAGGCAGCGTAAGTAGGTAACTATGGGATTGTTTACAACTTCTCAGCTGAGCCAAAAAAAACAAGCAGTTAAATACCGCGAACTTATTAGAAAAGAAGCAGTAATAGGTGGTAAAATTTTTGGACCTATCCCTAAAAATGGCCGGCGAGAATTTTTTTGCCTCGATGAACGTACGTGGGTGTGGCACGAAGAATGGCAAGATAGTGCTGGCACGCACCACGTGCTAACGACACGCTATGACGTACGCCCCGATGGCGTTGTAAAAACTCAAAATAATAGCCACTATACTAAAGTAAGCCCTACAGAAGCGCACCACTTATTACAAGCAGCTACACTGTATAAAGAACGTGTTCAGTCGCAACTCTACGCTGATTTTCAGTAAAGATTAACTACAGGTAAGATAGAATCATGACTTATTATTTTGATTATGCAGCAGCCACACCTGTTTTGCCAGAAGTACTCACGGCAATGCAACCGTATTTTAGTGAGCAGTTTTATAACCCAAGTGCAATCTATATGGCAGCACGAGCCGTAAAAAAAGACTTGCAAGTAGCCCGTGCGACCGTTGCTCGGCAGATAGGTGCAAAACCATCAGAAATAGTCTTTACTGCAGGTGGCACAGAGGCTAATAACTTAGCTATCACCGGTGTTGCCTCGCAATATGATAATCCACATGTCGTGGTAAGCCAGATCGAACATGAATCGGTACTAATGCCTGCAAAAAAGCACACCACGAGCTTCATTACCGTAAACAGTGCAGGGAGGATTGATATACATAGCCTGCCCAAAATAATTACAGATGAAACAGTGTTAGTATCAGTAATACTCGCAAATAACGAAATTGGTACTATTCAAGATTTGAGGGCTGTAACAACACTTGCAGCAGAGATTACAAAAGATCGTCTAAAAAGAGGCATACTAAGGCCACTCCTTGTTCATACAGACGCGTGTCAGGCTGTTAACTATGTAGATATTCATGTTGCTAGACTCGGTATTGATTTAATGACAATTAACTCTGGTAAAATATATGGCCCCAAGCAAGCAGGGGCTTTATTTGTAAAAACTGGTACACAACTTGCTCCGCTTATTCTGGGTGGCGGACAAGAGCACAACCTACGCAGTGGTACAGAAAATGTTGCTAACTACATAGGTTTAGCTGCAGCGATTAGTATTTTAACAAGTGCACGGGCAGAAGAAGTACAGCGTCTTGCTGCATTACAAACACGGCTGATTGACGAATTGGTAGATGGCAAAACAATTCGTCTCAATGGTGAGTCAAAAAAATGGCGTTTGGTAAATAATGTTCACCTTACGCTCGCTGGTACAGATAATGAACGGATTCTTATGGAACTTGATGAACGAGGTATCCAAGTGGCGACCGGTTCGGCGTGCGCGGCAAGTAGTGGGGAACCTTCACATGTTTTGTCTGCTATAGGGTTATCAGATAAAGATGCTCGTAGCAGTATTCGTATCAGTTTAGGCAGGCATACCACGGCCAGCCAATGTGCCCAATTAATTCACGCCATTAAAGAAGTAGTAGCCAAAAGCTAACCATTAGCGGTATACTAAGGGTATATTAGGGATATTATACCTAAACATGATAAAACGAAACAAAGTAGTACAACACATTATTATCGGTATTATAAGCGTAACGGCACTCCTGTTTGTGGCGGTTGCACCTAGCTTTGCAGAAGCTACGGTAACGCAAGGCTACGGGGCAGATACGCTTTTGCAACGTGGCATGATTGTAGGCCTTCAAAAAGATGATCCACGCAAAGTAGAGCCTATTAATTCTGACGATTACGACAGACTACACGGTGTAGTTATTGGCGCCAATGAATCAGCTGTATTGCTTGGCCGCGACGATGAAAAAGTATATGTTGCGAGCGGTGGGCGATTCCCAGTGCTCGTTAGTAGCCAAAACGGTAATATTGCGGTTGGAGATTACGTGGCAGCATCATCGGTTAAGGGTGTAGGTATGCGCGCAGGTGATATAGAACCCGTTATTCTTGGCAAGGCTATCGAAGCATTTGATTCAGGTAACCAAGACGAAATAAAATCGGCAGTCACTGTTAAGGATAATAATGGCAACGAACAACGTTTAGCAGTAGGTATTGTAACGGTAGACGTTAGTATCGGCAAAAACCCGATGCTAAAAAGTAATAACGATTTACCTACAGCACTACGGCGAGCAAGTGAACTCGTGGCAGGCAAACCAGTTAGCCCTATACGCGTGTACATGAGCCTTGCTATTTTAGTGGTAGCGACTGCTATATCTGGTAGTCTCATTTATAGCGCCGTCCGCAGTAGTATCACTGCCATCGGTCGTAATCCACTGAGTAAAAAAGCCATCATGCGTGGTTTGTTCCAAGTAGTTATAATTGGTTTGATTGTTTTTATATCGGGTATTTTTGGCGTATACTTATTACTAAAGTTGTAAGAATAAACAGTATCAGGGGGTGGCAATTTTATGACAACAACAACTATCGCACTTATCATAGCAGCGCTTGTTGTTGGTGGCGCCGTATTTATATGGTTTATATTACGTAGTGAAAAAACTGAACAATCAGGCCGTGACATAGACACGCAGTTGGCCAATACCGCCAAAACTGGTGTAGATAAAATATTTGATGAAGAGTTTAGAGAAGAACTTCGTAACAGAGGCCGTTTACACTTCGAAAAAATTATTGGTGAAAACGCCATGTTTTTACAACAAGATTTACGCCTGACCACCACCCAGTTAAATGAATACATGAAGACAGAAATTAAGCGTACTCTACAGTCAGAGTTCTCTAAGTACGAAGAATCAATCACAACCGCGAAAGATTTGGCTCTCGAAAGTATAGAAAAAACGCAAGCAGTGATAGAACAACAACGTCTTGTACTAGAAAAACAAATGACAGATGAAGCTGCTGCCGAAAAAGCACGTATGCTTAGTAGTTTTGAAAAAAACATGGCAGATATAGTAAATCACTACATCCTAGAGGCAATTGGTAATGAAATTGACCTAACTGTACAACTTGATTACATCTTTGGGTATTTAGAAGAAAACAAACAGGCCATTATGGAGGATATTAAGAGTGGATCTTAAACTGCCGACTACCATTGCCAGCAGAAAAGACATCATCCGATTACATAGAGAAATACGGAGCTTTATTGACGTATCTACGCAAAGCATTATGCGCCATGATAATCCGGTTAAATATCCTGCTATTTCAGATCAGTTACGAGCCTTGGCCGTCCTTAACCAGATTGACATGCGCGACCCAAAAAGCTGCGAAAGACTCCTGCAAAAAATAGACACAATTAAAGAACACGCTCCAAGTGTACACATTAGTTTTCCAACCGAACCATCAGCCGATATTCTTGAGCGACTGATTGTTTGGTTCCGTAAAGAAATAGATCCGTTCATAGTTATTCAAGTTGGACTGCAACCAACAATTGCTGCTGGGGTAGTAGTTCGCACACCGAACCATCAGTTTGATTTTAGCTTACGGCGTCATTTATATGCCAACCGGCACAAATTAGGGGAGGCCTTGCAGCGTGCCTACTAGACATTTTGATTTTTTAATAGATAAAGGGCATCCAATTGGAGAGGTAATTGGTGTTGATAGATATCTTGTGCGCTTACGGGGTATGCACCCGGTAAACCAGCACAGTTTAGTGCTGTTTGAAGATGGGTCAAAAGGCTTTGTACAGTACATATATGATGATCATGTTGAAGTACTGCATTTAGGCGATAGTACGCTGACCGTTGGTATGACAGCGGTGATGCAGCACAATGAGCTGGTCTGTAAGGTTGGCAAGGATTTTATAGGCCGGGTAATAAATGTTATGGGTGAACCACTTGATGGTAAAGGCCCAATAGCAGCAGATGCGACCAGACCGGTTTTTAACAGTGCTCCTCCTATTTATCAGCGAAAACAGCTTTCAGACCAATTAGAAACAGGCATTATTTCTATAGATAGTTTGTTCCCTATTGTTAAAGGCCAGCGTATGGCACTCCTTGGCGATAGTAAATCTGGTAAGAGTACGCTCGTCACTCAATTAGCTTTGCATCAAAAGTCAACAAACATACCCACGGTGTACGTGCTTATTGCCAAACGTCGTGCTGATGTTGATTTGTTGCTTGGTCGCCTCCAAGAAGAAGACGCTTTAAAAAATACAATTGTTATTGTGTCTACATTGTTTGAATCTTTGGTCCTTAGCTACTTAGCGCCATATATAGGTTGTTCTATGGCGGAATATTTTTGGCAAGACTTAGACCAAGACGCCATTATCATATACGACGATCTCACTAGCCATGCTATGGCACACCGTGAAATTTCATTACTAGCGGGAGTCAGCCCTGGTCGTGATTCTTACCCCGGTGATATGTTTTATGCACACAGTAGTTTACTAGAAAGAGCTGGCCGCTTAGCACGCAACACAAAAACACTGACGTCGTTTCCGATGGTACATGCTGCTGGGGGTGATATCACAGCGTATTTACCGACCAATATCATGTCTATTACCGATGGACAATGGATCCTAGACATGGATATATTCCGTGACGGTATTAGGCCCGCCTTAAACACTGGGTTAAGCGTAACGCGTGTCGGTGGTGTTGGCCATAATAAACGCCAACACGAAATTGCTGCTCGGGTTATGAAAACACTCGGGTCATACCGCCAAGCACTCGAATTCTCACGATTTGGCTCTGAACTTGCCATCGAGGCAAAGCGTGATTTAAATACAGGTAAAATTATATTCGAACTTATGACACAAACCCCAACCGAAACTTTTAGTGTTATGGCCCAACAGTTAATGTTTGAAATTGTGCTAGATCTAGAAGATGGTGAACTACTTGATTTACAAACACTCAAATCGTTGAGTGGTGAACTCGCCGCAAAAGTAAAAGAAGATGACAGCAACTACGATGAAACAAAAGCGCAGTTAAAAAAGAAGAGCTTACTGGAGATGAAGAAGTGAGACGGCCAATAGAAATCCAAAAAGATGTCATCGGCATGACGACCTTATCTGAGCTTACCAGCGTTTTTGAGGGTATCGCCAGTATGCGTATCGCCCAGATTAAAAATCAGGTGGTGCAGAGCCAAAACTATTTTGATCGGTTATGGCAAATGTATAGTCAAATGAGTGTGGGTTCTGTTTTTAGTTTTGGGCGACACACAGATAAGACTAAGATTATTGAAAAAGAACTGTACATAGTTATCACTGCAGAGGGTGGTTTTAGTGGTGACATTGACCAAAAACTTATCACCTGGATGCTGAAAAATTACCACAAGGATAAAAACGATATTGTAGTTATTGGTCACCACGGCGCTATCCAGCTTGCCCAACGCGGTGTGAGCTTTAAGAAATATTATAAGCTACCCGCCAAAGACGAAAATATAAATGTAACACCTATTATTCGCGAAGTGCAAAAATACGCTTCTACGATTGTGTATTATCAAACTTATGTATCGCTTGCCGTCCAAGATGTAAAACGTATTTCACTAAGTTCTGCAGTGCAAGATCAAGGAAAAGATGTTAAAAAGAGCGAAGAAGTTATTAATGAACTTACCTATATTTTTGAACCGAGCACCTTTGCAGTGGTTGATCACCTAGAACGGTCTATGATGACGATAGCTTTAAGCCAAGTTATTTTAGAATCTAAACTCGCCCAATATGCCAGTCGTTTCCAAGCTATGACAGCATCGCATAAACGCGCGAGTGACGAAGTGAGTGATCTAAAGTTACAATATAACCGATCGAAACGTGCCATTAAAGATGAACGATTAAAAGAGATTATCAATGGCATGAGAAAGGCGCACCACGTATGACAACAGGCAATGTACTAATAGTAAAAGATCTTGTTGTTCGGGTTGAATTTACCAGTGACATGCCGGAAATCGGCGAAGTGCTTGTTGTGCAGAACGAAGAAAAGAGCCTCTTGTTAGTAGATGCGCTCGCCAGTGACACTGTAGCGACGTGTATAAATCTACGGTCTAGCAAGCATATCCAAAAGTCAATGGCGGTAGAGAGAACAGGCAAGGGGATAGAAATTCCTGTCGGAGAGGCGTCTATAGGACGTATATTTGATGCACTGGGTGAACCACTTGATGGTATGGACCCAGTACCAGAAGGTACCCCTCGTAGGAATATCTTAAAATTAGGCGCTAAGAGCACGACCTTTGAGGTAGCTAAACCAGAAATCCTCGAAACTGGCATAAAAGTGCTCGATTTCTTTACCCCACTGGTAAAAGGTCGTAAAATTGGTGTGATAGGCGGCGCAGGTGTTGGTAAAACTGTTCTTACAATGGAACTTATTCACAATATTGCCCGTACTGGTAAGGGTCTCTCGTTTTTTGCAGGCGTTGGTGAGCGTGTTCGTGAAGGACACGAACTATACGAAACGTTGCAAGAATATGACCTACTGAAGAATACCTGTATGTTATTTGGGCAAATGAATGAAAATCCCGCCCAACGTAGTCTTATTGCTATATCAGCTACAGCAATGGCTGAATATTTCCGTGACGAAGAAAAGAAAGACATTTTGTTCTTTGCAGATAACATGTACCGTTTTGTGCAGGCTAAAAATGAACTGGCGACTATCATGGACCAGATTCCAAACGAAGGTGGCTACCAGCCAACTATCTTTTCGGATGTAAAGATATTACAAGATCGTCTGAGTTCTAACGAAAATGGCTCAATCACGAGCCTGCAAACCATTTACGTGCCAGCCGACGACCTTTCTGACCCGGCTGTACAGGTGATATCACATGAGCTTGACTCAACAATTGTACTTAGCCGTAAAGTTGCCGAACAGGGAATCCGCCCAGCTGTCGATTTAAACCTTACTAATTCGAGCTTGTTATCGCCAGATGTCGTGGGCGACCGCCACTATATGTTGAGCGTTCGAGTACAGTCTATACTACAAAAATACGAACAGCTCAAAGGTATTATTGCGATTATTGGTGAAAGTGAATTATCACCAGCAGACAGAGCAGAATATGCCAAAGCCAAAAAACTGATACAGTACTTTACGCAGCATATGTTTGTGACAGAAAAATTAATTGGTATAAAAGGCGAATACTTTACACGTGACGAAACTCTTAAGGGTATAGAAGAAATCCTCGTGTAGGTTAGTGAAAAACCATTATGGCAAAAAAGCAAAGCACCCCCCATGCAACTACATCGGACGCAAATGATGCTGTGCCAAAAGACAAATTTCACTTAAAAGTCTATGCACCATTCAAGGTGTATTATGAAGGAGTAGTGGCAAGTATTTCAGCAGAAAACGGCACAGGCCCGTTTGATATCTTGGCAAACCATCATAACTTTTTAACATTACTTAACCCGTGTGAGCTCACTATTCGTACATCTACAGAAGACAAAGAGCCAGAGAAGATTAAAATAACCCGTGGAATCATGCAAGTAAAAGCAAACGACGTGGTTGTTTTCTTAGATGTCTAGGTATCGCTTATTTTGTAAAACTACGTTGTTGTTTTAATCAATGGCAATATAATCAAAGGCGCAGCTCGTACCAGGACCCCCAGCATTTGTGGTCCCGATACTAAATCCACCAGTAGTACGGTTTACGTAATAGTTTAAATTAGCACAACTTGACCCTACCGGTGTAATAACAACGTGGGGTGTCTGTGAAAAATTATTAGCAAAGTTAATGCTTGCAATAATACCAGCAGCCGAGCCTGGTCCAAAATTGATACTTACGGTACCTGCTGTGTCAGTACCACTTACGCTTACTGTACCTGCTCCACCAACAGCGCTTCCGCGTGATGCGACAGGTGTAGGACCACCTGCGTCTATGTGCCGGTTAATTTGTAAATCTTGGTTTAAAATCAATCGTTCCACACTAAGAGACGGAGCGGATATTTGGCCGGCAAAACTTGCACTGCCGCCAACACTGAGGTTCTGTTGAACAGTGAGAGTACCTTGTACGGCAGAATTACCAGCGATTGATAAGTTATTGGCAACTTGCACGTTTTCGAACGCACTTGTTCCAGATACGGTAATACCCGGCAAGCTCAGTGCACCACCAACCCGTATAGTACCTGCTACATCAAGGTCGTTACGTACTAACACTCGGCCATTAAACACGGCATTAGAAGCAATTGTCAGGGTCTGCTGAGCATCTCCTACCTGTTGGTCACTAGAAGCCAGATTTTCTAGGTCTTGCTGGCTAAGTTCTTGACCGTTAATAACAGACTGATTTTCGGCCTTTTTATTACTGGAATAGCTTGCAAATCCAATAAACGCAACAATAAAAAGCACTAAAATAAACAAAAGCATATATATATTGATGCCACTGACTGTTTTTTGAACACGCTGGCCAATGCCTTTTTTAGGAATAAATCGTTGTGTGTCATCAGTTGTTTCGGTATTTTTATTAACAGTCGCGTCTAGCGATTCACTTGCTTCTGTAGAAGTACTGCCTTGTTCTATTTCTGTTGACGTAGGCTCTACGGTTTCACTTGTGTCTTGTGGGTTTGGTTTATTGTCTTCCATTTTTTTGTGATTTAACCACCTTTAATTGCCTACTATTGTAACAAATACTATATATAAGCGCTAGCAATTTGCACAAGATTCATAAGCAGTATACAATATGTAGTATAAGCAAAAGATACGTATGAGAAAACAAACACTAGTCCGCACTAGTATCATTACCATCGCCTTAAGTCTTGTAGCGCTCCCGGGCTTTTTAGCTCGTGCTTACGCTGCGCCTACCTACGTATCGCCTAACTATGGTGTAGATGAAGTCTTTTTTGGCGCAGGTGGCGTCAATGATGCAAACAGCGCAAATTATAATGCTAGAGCGTCTCTTGGCGACACTGGTGTAGGTAATTCAGCGAGTAGCCTATACCAACTTTACGGAGGCTTTACCACTACAGAAGTGCCTTTCTTAGAATTTGTTGTTAATGCTGTCAATGTAGATCTTGGTACCCTAACTACTGCATCTGCGAGTACAGGAACAGCCACCTTTACTGTTAAGGCCTATTTGGCCAGTGGCTACGTAGTAAGTACTATTTCAGATCCGCCCACAAATGCGTCATATACCATGGCCAATATGCCTGCTACCGCATCGTCTAGCCCAGGCACAGAGCAGTTTGGTATAAACTTGCGGAGTAACACCAGCCCAAACACTGCTGGTGCAGATCCAGTACAACTGCCTGACGCCTCTTTTAGCTTTGGCCAAGTATCAACTGGGTATGACACACCAAATCAGTATAAGTATGTAAAAAACGATACCATTGCCTATAGCGATAAAAGTAGTGGCATTACCCAATATACAATGACATATCTAATGAATATAAAGTCCACCACACCAGGTGGTGTATACGTTATGAACCATAACTTGGTTGCAACCGGTACGTTTTAGACTGTGGATAACTTTACTGTAAAGTGTATTGAATTATACACGCTTATGGTATAGTAAAGGTACCCCAACCAAAATAAATATAACAAGTAACAACAAGGAGACCGATTGCAATGAGTAAAACTCAAAGCATTGTGTCACGCACAGGCGCTGTAGCTGCGGCAGCGATTTTAGCTGTAGCTGCTTTGCTACCAACTATAGTCATGCTCGGAAGAGCAGATGCTGCACAGGTATCGAGCCGCTCAGTTCAATTATCGAACTCTGCAACAGGCGCCACGAGCGTGGAATACACAATTCAATTCACACTTGCTACGGCAAGTACTAACTTAGAAGGTGTCGTCGTAGATATCTGCGCAGGCGATTCGAGCCCATTAATTGGAGTAGCGTGTACAGCACCAACTAGCTTCAGCTGGGGCACCCCAACGATCGTTTCTGCATTTATTGGTTCAGACGATGTATCTACCTGGTCAGCAGGTTTGCTTAACGGAGGACGCACATTAACGCTTAGCGACGCTACAGGTGTAGCAACAGCTGCTAGCGATGTTGTAACTATTGTGGTAAGCGGTGTTAGCAACCCATCAGACGTAGACACGGTAACTGGTGGTAACCAAGTCGGTACATTTTACGGCAGGATGCTAACATTTAACGACAGTGCACAAGTTGCGAACTATTTGGCAACAAATGGTACGACGGCAACCGGCGTAGTTGACTTTGGTGGTTCTGCAATGAGCACCACGAACGATCTAACTGTTACGGCCCGCGTTCAAGAAAACATTCGTTTTTGCCTATACACTAACGGTCCTGCACAAACATGTGCAACAGGTACGGGTAACGCTATAGACATTCCAGACGCCACAACGCCACTTAACGCTAACAGCGTTTCTACTGCAAATGCCTACTTTAACGTATCAAGTAACGCATTAAGCGGTGTGAATATACGTATGTGGAGTAATAATGGTAATGATGGAGTACTCACGAGTGGTGCATACACTATTAGTCCATTTGGTTCAGCTGTAGACGATGCTTGTACTGCAGACTCAAGTAATACATCGGTAGAACAGTTTGGGCTACGTATTAACGAGGGCGCAAGCGTAACAGCTGCTGCTCCATATGACTGTGCTGCTGGTAACCATGGTTGGGATGCAGATAACACAGCTGGTTCTGGCGCCAACGACGCCACGACAGTTGGTTCAGCTTACGGTGACACCGTAGCGACAACAGCAGGTGCAAATGATGCAAGTGAATCTACATTAGAATTTGCTGCCAAATCTGCACTCACTACAGAGGCTGGTATTTACACCACGGCTCTTAACTATATTGCAACAGGTACCTATTAGTACGTAACATAACAACAACGTTTTGACTGACATATATATGATGTAGACATAGAGGATTGTAAAAATTAAGAATAACGCATCCATTTTTGGTAAGGGGGATGCGTTATTTCTTTTATAGCACCTGTGGATAAGTTAGGCATAAATGCGTTGAACTATTATTCATAAACTGCTAATGTATATTTGTATATTAACTTAAATTAAAAACCAAAAAACAATAAAAAGGAGAAAAAGCATGGCCAACCCTATTGCTTTTATAAAAAGACCAGCACATATTGCTGCTGCTTTATTGTTTGGATTTGCTTTAGTTGTGCCCGTTGTACTTAGTGCCACGAGCCAAGCAGCCCAGCTGCAAAGTAGATCTATACAATTAGCGAATTCAGCTACAGGTGCTACAGGTGTTTCATACACCGTTACATTTAATGTTGCCCAAACCGCAACCGTAAAAGGTATCGTCGTAGATATCTGTTCTGGTAATACCAGCCCACTCATTGGTACGGCCTGTTCACAGCCAGGCAGCTTCACGTGGGGCGGTTCGCCATCTATTACGTCGGCTACTATAAATGCAACGGACATTAGTACCTGGACATGGGCGTCTGCAAACGGAGGTCGTACACTGACAGCTACTGATGCTACAGGTGTAGCAGCAACATCTGGCCAGACAGTGACGATTGTTGTAGCGAGTGTCGCCAATCCATCAGATGTAGATGTCGTTACTGGCGGCAACCAAGTCGGTACTTTCTATGGCAGAATGATTACGTATAGTGACAATACTGAAGTAACGAATTATGATCCAACAGATGGTGAAGCCACGACCGGTTATCTTGATGTTGGTGGTGCTGCAATGAGCACAACCAATAACCTTACCGTTACTGCTCGTGTTCAGGAAAACATTCGTTTTTGCCTATACACTAACGGTCCTGCTCAAAACTGTGCAACAGGCACTGGTAGTGCTATAGACATACCAAATGCCACCACCCCACTTAGCTCGAGCTCTGTCTCTACAGCAAGTGCGTACTTTAACCTATCTAGTAATGCCTTAAGCGGTGTAAACATCCGCATGTGGAGTAATAATGGTAACGAAGGAGTACTTACGAGCGGTGCAAACACGATAACTGCCTTTGGTCCTGCTGTTGACGATGCATGTACAGCAGACTCAACTACGAGTACTGTAGAACAATTCGGCATGCGAGTTGCTCCTAGTACCGCTGTAACAGCTAGTGCACCATATGCATGTGCTGCTGGTAACCATGGCTGGGATGCAGATAACACAGCTGGTTCAGGCGCCAACGACGCCACAACAGTTGGTTCAGCTTACGGTGACACCGTAGCGACAACAGCCGGCGCCAACGATGAAGAAGAAAGCGTCCTTGAATTCGCCGCTAAGTCTGCCTTAACGACAGAGGCTGGTATTTACACCACGGCTCTTAACTATATTGCAACAGGTACCTACTAGTTACTTATTATAGTAGTTCATAACGGTCCTGTTTACTGATACAATATGTAAGTATCATGGCAATTACAAAAATAAACACTATTGCAGTAGCATCCCTAAGTATTATAGGGGTGCTATTTGCTGTAATAATTATTCAGGCGACGGGCTATGCCCAAACATCGCTACCTAGTAGGAGTTTACAGATAGCAGACCCAAGGCCTGCCCAGACTAATGTGAACTATACTGTTGGGTTTAGTGTGACTGGCGCTGGTTATGTACTCGGTTCATTTACACTGTTGTTTTGTGATAATACGCCGTTAATAGGGCAACCATGTGATCCGCCAGTGGGCTTTGACGCTTCTACTGCTATAATCACAAATCAAACTGGAATAAGTGGGTTCACTATAGCACCAGGTGCTACTGCAAATAGTTTATTACTAACAAGAGTGCCCACATTTGTTAATGCTGCTGATATACGCATTGAGTTAAGCGGTATTACAAACCCGACGAACAAAGGTACATATTTTGGTAGGATTCAAACGTATAGTAGTGATGACGCTACCGGTGTAGCAGTTAATGAAGGTGGTGTCACGTTTGCGATCACCCCACCGATAGATATAGCAACGTATGTTCCACCATATCTTTATTTATGCGTCGCCGTTACACTGCCGGGCTATTTATGTAGTGGCGCAGTTGGTAATTTTGTTGATTTTGGTGAATTGTCTGCCAACCAGACACGCACAGGTACCTCACAATTTTTGGTAGCCACTAATGCTGGGGCTGGTTTTGTTGTATATGTTATTGGTATACCACCCACATCTGGTAATAATGTAATACCAGCCATGACCACCCGAGGTCCTTCGCAAACAGGGGTGAGTCAGTTCGGTATAAATTTACGAGATAATTCTAACCCAGACGTTGGCAACGACCCTGTTGGTGCTGGCAGTGGCACTATTGCTCCGGACTATAATATTCCTAATCAGTTTAAGTTTTTTTATGGCCAAGCCCTCGTAAGTAGTAACACCACAACTGCTGATAAAAAATTTACGACAAGTTATATCATTAATGTTAATAGAAATCAGAAGCCAGGTGTCTACAATACAACACTTTTATATATTGCACTTGCAACATTCTAGTAAAATAACTTATGCTTTGATATAGTTAAAAGTAAGTAATTAAAAAGTACATATGAGGGAGAATATGAAACACAAAAGGATTTTAAGTTTGGCAGCAGTTTTTGTCGTGGCTGGTTCATTACTAGCACAGGCTGTGTTTGCACAAGAAAGCGGTAATGGCTTTCAGATTTCACCTGTTCGCACAGAGCTTACAATAGAACCAGGTGGTTCTGAAAAAACAACCGTAACAGCAATGAACCCGACATCAGGAGCAATTAAAGCAAATGTCGTTGTAAATGACTTTGAAGCAGCCACAGACGAAACAGGCCAACCAAAAGTTATCTTCCAGAGCGACCAAACTGCACCAGGAAATAGTTTTAAATCACTTGTAGGTGATTTAGGTACGGTAGATATTCCAGCTGGTGGTAGTGTAAATATACCAGTTGTCGTAACGGTACCAGAAGGTGCCAGCCCAGGTGGTTACTACGGCGCTGTGCGTTTAGAACCTACGGTAGAAACTGATAAGAACGTTAATTTATCGGCAAGTGTTGGTACGCTTTATCTAGTTACAGTTCCTGGTGATTTGAACGAAGCGCTTGAGCTTGTAGAATTTACGGCTGCAAAGAATGGTTCAACAGGAAGATTCTTTATTGGTGGTGGTGAAAACATACAAATTGTCACGCGCCTTAAAAACACTGGTAACATCCATGTTAAACCTTTTGGCCGGATTCAGATTACTGACTATAAAGGTAACACTGTTGAGCAATATGAATTTAATAATACCGAGCCAAAGTCTAATGTTCTGCCAAATAGCACTCGTAAATTTACAGACGAAGTAAACTATAGTAATTTCTTTGGTAAATATACGATAACCGCTAACTTAGGCTATAGTTCAGCAGGTAACCTCATTACGGCAAAAAATACATTTTGGGTTGTACCAGTTTGGCTTGTTGTAGTACTAGCTGCCGCGCTCTTAGTAGTGCTGGTTGGTGCGTTCTTGCTTTATAGAAAGCTTCGCCAGAGTCGTAAACACAAAGTTAATCCACGACGTAAATAACACATAATGGGTTTTCTGCAATAAGGGGCGATATAGTGCCCCTTTTTGCTTTAATTCAGATGGCATAGTACACTTATAGATAAGTAATGTAAGTAAAAAAACAATGACATATAACAGATTGGCACAACTAACAACGGCAGTCATAGGTAGTGGTATATTGTTGGTCATGGTGGCTGTTACTGCTTTTGCGCAAGTTGAAAACCCCCAAAATGGTGGCATCGGCTTACAAGGCAAAATAAGCTCACCACCACCTAGTAGCGCACCAACTATATCTACGCCCGGTAATGGGCAGGTGATATCTACGATACCTATAGAAGTCCGTGGTATCTGTACAGGTAATTTGTTGGTAAAACTGTATAAAAATAATGTGTTTAGCGGTTCTGACCAATGTAGGAACGGTAGCTATAGCATTACAATTGATCTTTTTAGTGGCAGAAACGAACTTGTGGCTCGGCATGTAGACGAACTTGACCAGCAGGGCCCAGATTCTAATGTGGTGGCAATTACATTTAACGATGGTGCCTCGAGACCAAATTTAGCAGAGCGTATAACAGTAACCAGTTCATACGCACGGAGGGGTGCAAACCCAACAGAAACATTGTCTTGGCCAATTGTCATTACTGGCGGTACCGCACCCTATGCACTGAGTGTAGACTGGGGTGATGGCAGCCAAGCTGATGTGTATTCAATAACCATTCCAGGTGAGTTTACGATTAAACATGTGTTTAAGCAGGCAGGTGTATACCGAGCGCTTATTAAAGCGACTGATAAAAACGGCAACGTTGGCTTTTTACAACTTACCGCAATCGCAAATGGTGAAATCAAACAGGCAGATGTCGCCGGTGCGGTCGAAAGTGGTAGGACAATCACAAAAGTACTATGGCAACCTGTCGTACTTGCCATACCGTTTGTTATAACAACATTTTATCTAGGTAAAAAATACGAAGTTACCCGTATTAAGCAAAAACTTTCTAAGGGTGAACACCCATTTGATTGATAAATCTGCTACACTATACATCTAGTGAAAACAGTTTACGTAGGTTTAAGTGGTGGTGTAGATAGCTCTGTTACAGCTGCACTTTTAAAAGATGCCGGCTACCGTGTAGTTGGTGCGTATATGAAGAACTGGAGTAAGGATTTACCAGGGTTTGAGTGTCCTTGGAAAGAGGACTACCTAGATGCCAAGCGTGTTGCTGTACAACTTGGTATAGACTTTCAACTGTTTGATTTTGAAGAGCAATATAAATCAAAAGTGGTTGATTACATGATAGAGGCATACAAAGTTGGCACAACACCCAACCCAGACATTATGTGTAATCAAGAAATCAAGTTTAAACTATTTTTCGATACTGCCATGCTGCATGGTGCTGACTACATTGCTACTGGTCACTACGCCCGTTCTACAGACGGGCAACTACGTACCGCCAAAGACGATTCAAAAGATCAAAGCTACTTTTTATATAGAGTAAACAGTGCAACACTGAAAAAAACGTTATTCCCGCTCGGTGACTATAAAAAGACGTACGTAAGAAAGTTAGCTGCTCAATATAAACTTATAACCGCTACTAAAAAAGAAAGTATGGGTATATGTTTTGTTGGTAAAGTTGGTATAAAAGAATTTTTAAGCCAATATGTTACGACCCAGCCAGGGCCTGTTATAGACCAGTATGGAAATGAAATAGGTACTCACGATGGCGCTATCTTTTACACTATAGGCCAACGCCACGGGCTTGGTGTGATTGGTGGTTTACCAGTGTATGTAATAGAAAAAGATATTGATAAGAATATTGTATACGTTACATCACAGCTAGATGACGAGCGTCTGTGGAGAACATCTTTACGAATAACAAGCCCACACTGGATTAATCAGGCACCGCAATTAGGAAAACCTTACGATATACGTACAAGACATCGTGCACCACTGGCAAGAGCATCATTTAAAGATACTCTAGATACTCTGCATGTAGATAGCCCTGTACGGGCTATTACCGCTGGCCAATCTGTTGTTATTTACGAGGATGACCGTGTGGTAGGTGGTGGTATTGTCGCGTAACCTCTGTTTATGTACATGCTAAATATGATATTATTAAACGGATATGCTTAGTAAACTAAAAGCCAAGACCAAGGAGTCTAAACGAAAATCTTCAGATGATAAATTGATGATTGGGCTTGATATTGGTACGGAATTTGTGAAAGCATTGATTGCCCGTGTTGATGATAATAATGAACTAGAGATCATTGGAGTAGGTAGGGAACATCAGAGCCAAACAGACATGCAAGCAGGTGCCATTGCAGACATAGCAGCTGTGATTGCTAACTGCGACAAAGCTTTAGCGCAAGCAGAGCAACAGGCAAATACCAGTGGCCGTAGTGCCGTTGTTGGTATTGCCGGAGAGCTAGTGAAAGGTTCTACCCTTAATGTACGAGTAACACGCAAAGAACCAAATAAAGAAATTGATATAACAGAAATTGACCGTATATTTACCCTCGTGCAACAGCGGGCGCACGATAAAGCCAAAAAACAACTTAGCATTGACACTGGTGGCAAGGATATTGCTCTAAAACTTGTTAATAGCGCGCTTATATCTATAGAAATAGATGGGTATAGCGTTACTAATCCAATTGGTTTTCAGGGTAAAGACGTTCATGTCCAGCTGTACACAGCATTTGCACCTATGGTGCACATTGGTGCAATCGAACGTGTGGCAGAACAATTAGACCTAGATTTAATAACGGTTGCCGCTGAACCGTTTGCCGTTGCACGCTCTGTCATTGGTGATGACCCAAACGCTGATATAAGTGCAGTACTTATAGATGTTGGTGGTGGCACTACAGACATTGCTGTCGTAAATGAAGGTGGTGTAGAAGGTACAGTTATGTATGGTATTGGCGGCCGTAGCTTTACTAAATCTATTGAGCGTGATTTTAGTGTCGGTTTTGAACAAGCAGAAGCCTTAAAACTCGGGCTTAGTGATGGTAAAACTCCAGATGCCAAACGAAAATCTGTAGAAAAAGCCCTCACCAAGACGCTTTCGGTATGGTCTAGTGGTATATCTTTAGCGCTAGAAGAGTTTACTAGGCTAGATCATCTGCCTAATCGTATTTTACTATGTGGTGGTGGTTCTAGTTTGCAGCTTATACGTGATGAATTAAGCCAAGGCAACTGGTATAAAGACTTACCGTTTACCAAAAAACCACAAGTTCAGTTTATTTCGCCGAACCAAGTATCTGGCATACATGACAGCACAAATTTAGTGAACGATCACACCCTTATAACGGCCATGGGGCTTTTACGTGTGGGTATGGATACTGTTTTGCAATATGAAGCTGAATCAGAAACTATCAAAGGAAGATTTAATAAATTACTCAAGATATGAAAAAAGACATAATTTACATTGATAGTGATGATGAAATCGCAGCTGTCGTAGATAAAGTAGTGGCTAGCCGGTCTAAAGTTGTTGCGCTCGTACTGCCAAAGCGTTTTACCATGTTGCATAGCTCGGTTAATATGAAGATACTTAACAAAGCTGCGAATGATAATAATAAAAACCTTGTTCTAATTACCAACGAGAAGGCATTAATGCCACTTGCAGCAGCTACCGGTATGTATGTTGCCAAAGGGTTACAGTCTAAGCCAGCTATTCCTGCGTTAGCCGAACCGGATACCGACCTCGACGATGCTGTAGAGGCACCTGAACTAGATGCCGAACCAACCATAGATAAAACAAAACCAATTGGTGAGTTGGCTGGTGATACCGATGAAACAATTACTATAGATAACACCACACCAGAAGATACAGCGGCTAAGAAACCAGACACACCCAAAAAGAGTAAAAAACTTGCGGTACCTAATTTTGAGAAGTTTCGTCTTAAATTATTTTTAATCATAGCTGGTGTTATAGCACTATTGATGCTGCTCTATTTTGCCGTGTTTGTTTGGCCCAAAGCGACGGTTACACTAAGTGTAGAACAACAAGAAATACCACTGAGCATTGATATAACAGCTAGCCCTACAAAAGAAGACAATGTATCTGAAAAGGTCTTTAAATTAGATACTAAGACGATAGATAAAGCAGAAACAAAATCTGGTGAAGCGACAGGCAAAAAAGATCTTGGTGAAAAAGCCACTGGTAGCGTAACAATGGTTAATTGTAGTAAAGATGATAAATTGGCAGATGTAGTTCGTACCATCCCTGCTGGAACGGGCATAAGTAATGGAAACTATACGTTTATCACACAAGAGAGTGTGCAAGTGTCTCCAAGTGGTTTCAACGGCAATACATGTAAAAACGATAAGCCATCATCATCTGTTAAAGTAATAGCCCAAAATGCGGGTGGCGAATATAATCTGAGCGCAAGGAGTTATAGTGTATCGGGGTTTTCTACTGTTACTGCAAAAGACAGTAAAGGCATGGGAGGGGGAACCTCTAAAGTTGTTACTATAGTGTCTCAAGAAGATTGCACAGCCCTTACAGATCAACTGAACGCTGCGAGTAATTCAGATGAGCTAAAAAAGCAATTAATGACAGATTTTGAACAAGCTGGCTTAGCTGCGAGTATAGATACCTATAAAGTAGATACGGTGAGTAGTTCGTGCGAGCCGGCGGTTGGCCAAGAAGCCAACAGTGTGAGCGCAAAAGCAACCTACCGCTACACTATGTCTGGTGTCAACGCAGATAGCCTTAACGAGCTCATCACACAAGAAGCACTTGAGAAAGCAGGCCAAGGTCAAACAATAGCTGATACAGGTATAAAGACGGCAGTTATTAATGTAAACGGACGGAGTGGAAGCACACTAGATATGACGGTGAATACCACGGCTATTGCAGGCGTTAAACAAGACGAAGCAGCTATAAAGAGTCTTATTGCTGGCAAAAATGCCAGACAAACTGCAGATGCACTCAAACAAATACCAGGTGTTAAAGACGTAAAGGTAGATTACAGCCCATTTTGGGTGAACAAGACTCCCAAAAAAGAGAGCAAAATATCTATAGTTTTTGTAACCAATAATGATAACTAACTTCTTTGCGCTTGATATAGGCGAAAAACGCATAGGTGTAGCCAGGGGAAATAATATCGCTCGGATTGCAAGCCCTGTAGCAACCATTGCCAACGATGCAGCGTTTAGGTCTGTTTTGGCTCAACTGGTTAAAGAATATGAAGTATCTGTCATCGTGGTGGGGCTACCGAGAAGCATGCAAGGAGAAGAAACCGCACAATCACGGTACACGCGCCAATTTGTAGCAGATAACCTTTCTGCATATACAATTGTATGGCAAGACGAGACACTCACCAGTGTCGTTGCTGCACAACGCGCAGAAAGCACGCCACATGGCCTAGACGCAGCTGCAGCCTGTATAATATTAGAGGACTACTTAACGGAGCATGTATGAAGTACGCAAACAATAGGAGTAAAGCAAACCACGGCAAAATGTTCTACATTATGTTGATTATCGTGGTAGCTATCATTGCTGCCTTCGTTGGTTCTATTAGCTATAGAATGTGGTACGAAAAGCAACTACAACCGGTAAGTAGTGAGCAACGTCTAGAGATTATAGAGATACCACCCGGAACTAGTGTGCAAGAAATTGCCAAGCTCTTAGAAGACAAGCAGGTAATTCGTAGTTCTAGAGCAATGATAACCTATGCCAGGAATAATGATTTGTTTGATGGACTAAAGGCAGGGGTGTATCAGCTCGATGCTTCTAAAAGCACGCCAGATATTGTTAATATCATCGCTCAGGGAAAAGCTTTAGAAAATGCGGTAACGATATTACCGGGCAAGCGAATAGACGAAATTCGTAGCACACTCATTAAAGCTGGTTTTTCTGAAGCAGATGTAGATACCGCACTTGACCCCGCGCAGTATAAAGGGCATCCTGCACTCGTTGCCAAGCCAACAGATCAGTCATTAGAAGGCTACTTATATCCAGAAACGTTTAATGCAAGTAGTAAAACAACTCCTAAAGATATTGTGGAACAATCCCTAGATGAAATGGCAGAGGTATTAACCCCAGAGCTCATTGATAAATTTCAAAAACAAGGGCTTGGTATTCACGAGGCAGTTACTATGGCCTCGATTGTCCTAAAAGAATCATCCAACCCAGAAGACCAACGTATCATCGCAAATGTCTTTTTTAACAGATTACAAAAAGGTATGAACTTAGGGTCTGACCCTACGTATCAATATATTGCAGACACTACGGGGCAGCCTCGTTCAGCCAATATTGACTCACCATATAACACGCGTAAATATGGTGGTTTACCACCTGGTCCAATAGGCAATGTCACAAAATCTTCACTAGAGGCGGTCGCGAACCCTGCTTCAACAGATTATTTATACTTTGTGGCAGGCGACGATGGCAATATATATTACTCAAAAACTCTACAAGAACACGAAGAAAACGTTAAAAACTACTGTAAAGAACTGTGTGCAAACTATTAGTTAACAGGGGTGAAAGAAGTTTTTAAGGCTTGACAACAAGGTAACGGTTTGCTAAGCTAAAAAGTACGATTTTTGGTTATAGAAATGTAACTAAAGAACATAAAGAGGGTCCAAAAATCGGTCGCGGCTATCAGATTATATGGCGCTTAGCAATGCCAGGGTATTTGGCGAGAAATACCCCATTACAAGAAAGCATAAACGATAGTGTCAGCGAAACGACCAATTATATGGTCAGGAGATTTGTATTAGTAACGTTACCTTGGCCCACAAGCCATCAACAACGACTGTAGCAAATACCAAAACCATGATCCATAAAAAACGATCATTATTTAGTAAAAAACGATCACGTACTGTTAAACGTAATTTTAAAAAACACGGATTATTGCTGGCAAACGCAACAGTAATTGCGCTTGTCACTGGTTTCGTGTGGGTGGGGCACAATAGTGCCAGCCAAGGCTCAAGTGCTACGTTGTCATTTATTGGGCAGCAATCAAGCACGGGTGAATCTGCACCACTTGACACCCTGTCATCTGCAGATATTGCTGCAAATGTTGCATTGGCGACGAGTATGCCAGAAGAAGTGATGGTTATTAACCAAGCAGATTCATATAAAGCTCAGCTCACACAAGCAAATACAGAAGAATCTGTTGTCGCCAAACCACAAGTAGTTACTGGTGCTTCAGAATCTAAAAACGATATTACTACGTATGTTGCTGTAGAAGGCGATACGGTAACTAAAATCGCCGCTCAATTTGGAGTTTCGGCAGATTCTATTAAGTGGTCAAATGGCATAGCAATTGAAGACATACCTTCAGGCAAAGAGCTCAAGATACCACCATCTGATGGTATTGTGTATCAGGTTGCTGACGGAGATACTATTGAATCTTTGGCGGCAAAGTACCGAGCTTCCGCAGAAAAGCTTGTAGCCGTCAACGATACAGAACTCACTGGCCTAAAGCCAGGCGACACTATTTTTATCGCCGGTGGTCAACCGCCAGTTACTCCTCGTGCGTCACGTACCTCATCTACAGCCGCAGCTAATAGAAGTTCAAACACTGCTCCTGCATATAACTTTGTAGCCCGGTATGGTGGCAATGGCTATTATTACGGCTATTGTACGTGGTATGCAGCCAACAGGGTTGCAGTGCCGAGCAACTGGGGAAATGCCAATACGTGGGATAACAGAGCCCGATCTAGTGGGTGGACTGTTAGCAAAACACCCGTCCCTGGTGCTGTTGCGCAAACCGATGCCATGAGTTGGTGGGGACACGTTGCTGTTGTAGAGGCTGTTTCAGCTGATGGCACTATGATGAAGTATTCTGATATGAATGGTATTGCAGGCTTTGGTAGAGTAGGCTACAGCGATTGGGTACCAACGTCTACGTTCCAAAACTATATATATCGTTAAGTTACCGATAATTCTAGCAACACAACCTCACAAGAGATTATTTATTTGCTTCGCCTACACTGTTCTTTGAGCCTATCTGGTACACTAGTAACAGTATGTTTGTAGATATAGTGACGATTGACGTATTGGCTGGTGACGGTGGTAGTGGCATCGTTAGTTTTAGACATGAAAAATTTGTAGACAGAGGTGGCCCTGATGGCGGAGATGGCGGTAAGGGTGGCGATGTCATATTGCAGGCAACGAGAAATGAAAATACCCTTGCGACGTTTAGGTATCAAAAACGTATTCAAGCAGAACATGGCCAGGCAGGAAGTAAACGGAAAAAACGTGGTCGTTCTGCCAAAGACACTGTTGTACTCGTACCAATAGGCACAACAATTGTGAATGCCGAAACAGGTGATGTTATTGCTGATTTAACAGAAGATAATCAGGCAGCAGTCATTGCTAAGGGTGGCTCTGGCGGTTTTGGTAATGCACATTTTACGAGTTCTGTACGACAAGCACCACGAGTAGCAGAAAAGGGTGAACAAGGCGAGCAACGAACGGTTATATTAGAAATGAAACTTGTCGCAGACATTGGCTTGATTGGCTTGCCAAATGCTGGTAAGAGCACGCTCCTAAGTGTTGTGAGTAATGCCAAGCCAGAAATAGCAAATTATCCTTTTACGACAACTGTGCCTAACCTCGGTGTTGTAGACATAGATAGCCATTCACTGCTTATTGCAGATATACCAGGGCTTATAGAAGGGGCAAGCAAAGGCAAAGGTCTTGGTGATGACTTTTTACGCCATGTTTCGCGCTGCAAAGTGCTATTGCATTTAATTGACGTGACGAGCAATGATGTCGCTACCGATTACACTATGATACAGAAAGAGCTATCAGCTTATAATCAAGAACTTGCCCAAAAACAGCAAATTATTGTATTTACAAAGGCAGAACTTGTAGATGAAGAAATAATTGCGATGCAGAAAGAATTACTGAGTGAAGTAATACCAGACGGTAGCACAATATGTGTTGTATCTGCGCATGCTCATACAAAAATCAAAGAATTATTGCACAAAGCAGCAAAACTCGTAATAGAAGCTGACGAGAAACAGAGCGAGCTTCACGCCGATGAAGATGCACTACCGTTAATAACATTAGAACAAAACGATACACAATGGGTCGCAAGTAAGGTGAAAGATGGGCTATTCTTAGTCACTGGTAAGAAAATAGAATTATTTGCAAAACGCACAGACTACGAAAACGACTTTGGCGTGATGCGTTTACGCGATATTTTGAAAAAAATGGGCATAACGAATCAACTACTTAAATTAGGTATAGAATATGGCGACCACATACAAATTGGAGATCCTAGTTGTGGAAAAATCCAATATTAGTGAGTTAGCTCTTCGTACCAAAATAATCAATACCTTACCAAATGCAAACGGTCAATCAGTAATCTACGTAATGAGTCGTGATCAAAGAATTACCGACAATTTCGGGTTAGCTTATGCGCAAGATTATGCTCTGCGTCATAAGCTGCCACTCGCAGTTGTATTTTGTTTTTCTCCTGTTAAGGGTCGCGCCCGCGAGCATGTAGTATTCATGATTGAAGGCTTGCGCGAGATAGAAACAACATTAGCTAAACTCGCGATACCTTTTATTGCCCTATTTGGTCCGCACGATGTTGTGCTAAGGAATATCGCACACCACACCAAACCTGCACTGATGGTAACTGATTATTCACCACTTCGTGGCACACTACGCTGGCAAAATGTCTTATCTCAAACAGTGCCACTATGTATTGTTGATTCTCATAATATTGTGCCCCCGTGGCTCGTCAGTAATAAACAAGAATATAGTGCTCGTACGATACGTCCTAAAATATATTCACACTATAACGATTTTATACATCATCATTCTACGATAAAAAAACATCCGTATCGCTGGCCGGGTGCTGTCATGAATCTAAAAGAAGTAGCTGAAAATCTTACCCTATATATTAACCAGCACACACCAAACAATACTCACAGTGGTTTCACCGCAGGTGAAACAGCAGCACAGCAGCATTTACAGCACTTTATTGACACGAAGCTACATGGCTACGCACACAGTAGAAATGATCCTACAAAGCAACATACATCAGACCTAAGTCCGTATCTACATTTTGGTCAGATAGGGAGTGTATCTGTAATGAATGCAGTTTCGGCTGCGGTAGTTGCTAATGCAGCGTTGCAAAATGACGCTGATGCACTACAAGAAGAGCTCGTAATACGTAAAGAATTAGCTGATAATTATTGCAACTATAACCAAGATTACACGACGCTACGAGGAGCGCCTGAATGGTCACGTCGTACACTCCAGAAACACGAAACAGACCCACGAAACTACATATATAGCCTACAAGAGCTAGAAACTGCGAATACGCACGACCTTGCATGGAATGCTGCTCAGCGACAGTTAACTGCGACCGGTAAGATGCATGGCTATATGCGCATGTATTGGGCAAAAAAAGTACTTGAGTGGTCAAAGAGTGCGCAAGAAGCACAGCAAAAACTCATATACTTAAATGATTTTTATTCAATTGACGGTGGTGACCCAAACGGCTATGTTGGTATTTTGTGGAGTATAGCTGGACTTCATGATCGGCCTTGGGGCGAACGGCCGGTATATGGAACAGTACGATCAATGGTATATAATGGGCTTAAACGTAAGTTCGATATTGAAGCCTACATACAAAAATATGAAACATAAAGTACGGAGTTATTCACATCAAGCATACTCAATGTTGTTTATGAGTGGGGTATTATGGGGGTTTTCTGCATTATTTTATAAAAAATCTTTAGCTGTAGTATCTATTTCGGTATTATTGGCGGTTCGATTTATTTTAGGTGCAGTTTTTATTTATGCAACAGAACGCAAAAAATTTGTTCGGTTATCTGTGCGAGTACTGGGGCTTATTGCACTTTTTACCATTGTAGATACAGTCATAATTAATTTTTTATATTCTGCTGGTATTCAAAGAACTACTGCTATTCATGCTGCCGTTATTCATCTGTCTACTCCGTTTATTGTATACTTTTTGGCTGCAATATTTTTATCAGAACAACCGCATAAACGTGTAATTGTTGGAGCGGTGATTGCGGTAATGGGTATGCTCGGAATTATACTAGGATCAGTCTCTGCTACTAACGATACAGTCTCTTCTGTAACCGGAGATATATTATTATTCTTTATGGCTTTCTTGACAGCATCCGCAATTGTAATTGGTAGAAAGCTCCTAACAAAATATAAAAAAATACCAGGAGAACAACTTGGGTTTATTGAATATTCACTAGCAGTAATACCGTTTGGTGTATTCGCAATATTTAGTGGTAATTTGAGTGAGTTAGGTGCATTAAACGTGTCTTCGTGGGGATGGATTATCGGGGCTTCTATACTGTGTGGAGCAATACCATTAACGTTATATAATCGATCAATCAGAACATTACCAGCACCCAGACTCGCTGACGTGAGTTTTATATCTCCAACAACCGGCGCACTAGTGGGCGTTTTTTTATTAGGTGAACAAATATCAGCGTCTTTTGTGATTGGCGCTGCATTAGTTATAGCTGGACTACTTATAAGCCATAATAAAATTCATCCAGTTTATATAGCCCATCATTTGCGTGCTGATGTAAGTACTCTGCAAGCTATATTTAGGTTACCGAAGCGTGCATATGAGCACATTCGTGTAGAAGTTAAATGGTAGTATTTGTATATATTTCTGCTACCATTGGTTTAGATTATGGCGAATGACACATTATATTTTTATGATTTAGAAACAAGTGGCATTAATCCGCGCAGTGCACGTATTATGCAATTTGCCGGCCAGCGGACAACATTGGATCTTGAGCCAATTGGACCACCAGATAACACCCTCATTAAAATGTCAGATGACATTTTGCCTGAACCGCAGGCGATACTAGTGACAGGTATCGCACCCCAGCAAACAATTGCCGACGGAATTTCGGAGCGAGAATTTTGTCGCTATTTTATTGAATCAATTGCAACACCCTATACTACTATACTCGGTTTTAATTCTATTCGATTTGACAACGAATTTATTCGATTCTTACTTTACAGAAATTTTTATGACGCTTACGAGTGGTCATACGCTAACGGTAGATCTGTATGGGATATGCTAGATGTCGTTAGGATGACACGAGCCTTGCGACCAGATGGTATAGAGTGGCCCTTTGCAAGCGATGGCCGGCCTTCTAACTCGCTGGAGCTGCTTACAAGTGTTAATCATTTGCAGCACGAAAACGCACATGATGCACTATCTGATGTGTATGCTACCATTGCCGTGGCAAAACTTATAAAGCAAACACAACCAAAACTATTTTCGTACTTGTATGCCATGCGAACAAAGCAAGCAGTACAGGCAGTAGTTAATAGCGGAGAGCCTTTTGTTTATACGACCGGTCGTTATAACGGTGCATACGAAAAAACGTCTGTTGCTGTACTACTAGCAGATCATCCAGTCTATCCGGGAAATCGTGCACTTGTGTATGATTTACGGTTTGATCCAACAGAATTCCTAAAAATGTCTATACCAGACATGCTCGAGAGAATGCAATATACAAAAGACGAAACAGCACCAGTCAGACTACCAGTAAAAGAGCTGGTATATAATAAATGTCCCGCCGTGGCACCATTGACGGTACTCACCCCATCTGCTCAGAAAAATATTTTTATTGATATGACGGCCATACAACAGCACTGGCGTACCTTAGTAGCTGACCCAACATTTACCAACAGAGTCAGACAAGCCTATGAAGATAAAATGACAAACGTACAAACTGAGCTTGCGGTAGATATACAGACAGTAGATAGCCAATTGTATAATGGCTTTTTTAACGATGCCGATAAAAGAAAGATGCAACAGGTAAGCAAAGCTAAGGTGAAAGAGCTGGCTGACGTACACCCAACATTTGACGATGAAAGGCTCGTAAAATTACTGTTACTCTACAAGGCACGCCTCAGTAAAGAAGTATTATCTGCAGACGAACAACTAGAGTGGAACCAATACGTACACACGAAGCTCACAACTGGTACAAACAGTATGTCTGCAGATGATTATTTTTCTCTTATTCAAAAACTTGCTGTAGAATCAGCAGGAAACCAAAGAAACATTGGGCTTCTTGAAGATCTATGGCTATGGGGAGAAAGCATTATACCGGCTATAGAGCATTAAGTATGTTTTGGTAGCATAGCTATATGCGCCCTATGAGTCAAAACTAAAATTGCCAGCAACAAAGAAAGTGTAACTATAAGCGATGAATAAAATCCTAATTGCACAGATGTACCAGGAATAATACCTAGTACAATTAACTCAAAAAAGGGTTTATAGGCGACGGTGTAGTGGGGCAGCATGTGAAACCCTGCAAGCAGTATAATAATTTGTGCAGAATTGTAGTAAAGCCACCAGATCATATTTGTAAAGTATCATAAATTTTACAAAAAATCAATAGTAGTAATAAGCTAGTGTTTTTTTATAAACCAATGGTACCTACGTCTGTTGTACAGAAGCCAAAAGGTAGCACTTGATAGCAAAGCTATTGCTAAAATGTATTGCAGTGGAGGGGTGAGGTAATAAAAAGCAACACCACTTAAAATTATAAGCAATATACCTATTGCATCATGCACGCGTTCAATTGATTTTTTGCGTGGAAACAGTGAAGCGAGCAGATGATCGGCATTTATCTTAGCCCAATCTAGAATACGTTTCGCCCAATCATTATGCACCGCTAGCAAGCCTAATCCAGCAAGAAACACAGGTATACCACCTGGTCCTGGAATCCAGCCCAAAAAAGGACTAATAAGTATCAACAAAATGCCAACAACATCATATATTACGCGTTTAACGTGTCTTTTCACTATAGTATTGTACCAATTAGTACTTGATTTCTACTACGATAGTCGTTGTGTATTACATATGATGTACAGTTGCTAATTTAATAACCCTACGACTTATGCGTTTACAGTTGTTAAATTTTTTGTGTACATACCTAGCAAAATCGTTTTACAACCCTTTGCTTGCAATGAGTCAATAATTTTTGGCATATTTTGTGGTGTTGTTTCAATATCTACATAGAACATATAGCGCCAAACGGTAGATTGAATTGGTCGTGACTGTAGTTTAGTAAGATTAGCATTGTATGATTTAAAAACTCCGAGTGCTTCATACAACGCCCCTGGTGTGTGAGTGGTTTCTATAACAAGTGATGCTTTATTAGTACTACTATAATTGTTCTTTTTAGCATCAATAACAAAAAAACGAGTAGAGTTGGATTGATGATTTTGTATATTAGATTTGGCGATTGGTAAATTATGCATGCGGGCTGAGGCGCTACTCGCAATAGCTGCATGCTTAGGGTCTTGTAACCGTTTTATATACGTTACACTTTCAGCCGTGTCATATCGTTCGTAACGAGTTGCCTGCGGCAGTTTCTGATCGAGAAAATTCGTACATTGTGAAAGCGCAACCGGGTGAGAGTGTACGGCTGTGATGTCAGAAATATGTACACCTGGCAGCGTAATAAGACACTGATGAATTTTTTCTTCTACTTCGCCTACGATTGCAAAAGGGTATTCAAGAAGTAAATCGTATACCTCATTAATAGACCCATATAGTGAGTTTTCTATTGCTACAATCGCTGCATCTGCCTGGCCTTGGTGTAGCGTCGTAAATACAGATTTAAAAGTATCGCACGCAACGATAGCAATATCTTCACCATAGACTGAACATGCCGCTACATGGTGAAACGATCCAGCTTGGCCTTGTATGGCAATTTTTTTCATACTTTCCATATAGTACTATAAGTATCTAGAAAATTAGATATAATTTTGTTACAATTGATGGTCGATGCAAGAGTTTATAAAGGTTAAAGGTGCCCGTGAGCACAATTTAAAAAACATATCTATTGACCTGCCACGAAATAAACTCGTCGTTATTACAGGTTTGTCAGGATCAGGTAAGTCTAGTCTCGCCTTTGATACCATTTACGCAGAAGGCCAACGTCGCTACGTAGAAAGTCTTAGTAGTTATGCACGACAGTTTCTAGGGCTTATGGAAAAACCAGACGTAGATCAAATAGAAGGTTTAAGCCCAGCTATATCAATAGATCAAAAATCAACTAGCCGTAATCCTCGTTCGACAGTAGCCACTGTCACTGAAATATATGACTACCTTAGACTGCTTTACGCAAGAATAGGTATACCTCACTGTCCAGAGTGCGGCAAAGCAGTGAACCGCCAAACAATTCCTGCAGTGGTAGATTTAATTCATTCTTCACGAATGGATAAACGTATATTGGTATTAGCACCAATTGTCGTAGACAAAAAGGGAGCGTTTGAGCACATCCCAGAGCAATTTCAACGAGCAGGTTTTGCCCGTGCTCGTGTTGATGGTGTTGTCTATGCTTTAGATGAATTTCCTGTGCTAGATAAGGCGAAAAAACACAGTATAGATATTGTTGTTGATAGGCTGGTGGTGAGTCAAGACGTCATTAGCAGGTCAACTCAATCTATCGAACAAGCATTTGAAATTGGTGACGGCAAGATAATAATACACGACGTAGATAATAAAGAAGACACCCAGTATTCACTACTATATGCTTGCGTTGATCATCCAGACATAGCGATTCCAGAACTAGAGCCTCGTACGTTTAGTTTTAATTCGCCACATGGTGCATGCCCCGTGTGTACAGGGCTAGGTAATAGGCTTGAAGTAGATCCTGAACTTGTTTTGCCAAACGGGAGGCTTACCATTGCCGAAGGTGCGATACGGCCCTGGAACCGTATTCGCATAGACAGCTGGTACTTAAAAAAAGTAGAAGCCATGGCCGAAGCAAACGGTTTTTCTATACACGTACCAACTGGAACGCTCAGTGCTAAAGATTTAGAAAAAGTGCTTTATGGCACAGGTTCTCAAGTATATCAGGTGCCACTCAGCGGTGGTCGCTCGTATGAAACAACCTTTGAAGGCGTTATCCCTAACCTAGAACGGCGCCACAAAGAAACAGAGAGCGAATTTATTAAAAAAGATATTGAAAAATTTATGCTCCAACAGCCGTGCCATGCTTGTAAGGGCGCTCGTTTAAAGCCAGCAGTATTAGCTGTTACCGTTAAAAATATGTCCATCATTGATGTAGTAAATCTATCTATCGATGATGCTATTGAATTTTTTGATACTATCATTCTTACAGATACCGAAAAAACGATCGCGCATCAAATACTTAAAGAAATTCGCGCTCGTCTTACATTCTTGCGCGACGTAGGCTTAAATTATTTATCGCTATCACGGAGCGCAGTCACCCTTAGTGGTGGTGAGGCTCAGCGTATTCGGCTAGCCACGCAAATTGGGTCGGGCTTAACAGGCGTGCTTTATGTGCTAGATGAGCCGTCAATTGGTTTGCATCAACGCGATAATGAAAGACTCATAGGTACGCTTAAAAAATTACGTGACCTCGGCAACACTGTATTGGTTGTTGAACATGACGAAGAAACGATTCGTACAGCTGATTATTTATTAGACATAGGGCCGGGTGCTGGTATACACGGAGGAGAAGTTGTCGCTCATGGTACTCCGAAAGAAGTAGAAAAGAACAGCAGCAGTATCACTGGCCAGTATCTCAGTGGTATTAGAACTGTACCTATGCCCAAAAAACAACGTGCTGGTAACGGCAAAGAGCTGGTAATTGTTGGTGCCAAAGAAAATAATTTAAAAAACTTAACCGTAACGATACCACTGGGTAAATTAGTGGTAGTAAGTGGTGTGAGTGGATCTGGAAAGTCTAGTCTCGTCAATGATATCTTAGCGAAAGAGCTCCAAGCGAGGCTCCATCGGGCAAATCTGGTTGCTGGGAAACATACTGAAATTGCAGGATTAAAGAACTTAGATAAAGCAATAGTAATTGATCAGTCACCAATTGGTCGGACGCCGCGCAGTAACCCAGCAACCTACACTGGGTTATTCACACCTATTAGAGAGCTATTTTCTAACACTCCTGAATCAAAGATACGTGGATACAGTCCTGGCCGATTTAGCTTTAATGTAAAAGGTGGGCGCTGTGAAAACTGTGCCGGTGACGGTATTATTAAAATAGAAATGCATTTTTTACCAGACGTTTATGTCCCGTGCGAAGAATGTCATGGTAAACGCTACAACCGCGAAGCGCTCGAAATTCATTATAAAGACAAAACAATAAGTGATGTGCTTGCGATGACATGTGAGCAAGCGTTAGACTTTTTTGAAAACATCCCAGCGGTAAAGCGCAAGTTACAGACACTCGTAGAAGTTGGCTTAGGTTATATACAGCTTGGCCAATCGGCAACGACATTAAGTGGTGGCGAAGCCCAACGAATTAAGCTTGCCACAGAGCTATCTCGCAGGCCTACCGGCAAGACTTTGTATATATTAGACGAACCGACAACTGGGCTACATATAGACGATGTAAATAGGTTACTAAAAGTTTTGCATGCGTTAGTAGATACGGGCAACTCTATGATTGTTATAGAACACAACTTAGATGTTATAAAAAGTGCCGACTATATTATAGATATGGGTCCAGAGGGCGGCGAAGCCGGCGGCAAGGTAGTGGCTGAGGGCACTCCGCAACAGATTGCAAAAGTTAAAACTAGCTATACAGGCCAATACCTTAAAAAAATCTTATAATATTGCTTAAGTAGCAATTAATCGACTATACTAACACTATAGTGATAAAAATTAAAATATTTCACAATAAATATTATAAATTGCTCGTTATGAGCGGTGTCTTATGGGGTTTTTCACCTTTAATATATAAAAATAGTTTATTATTTTTTGGGTTTGTTTCATTGCTTGCGATTAGATTTTTGGTAGGCGCAGGCATTGTGTACGCTTTGTCTTTCCGTAAATTCATTAAAATAAGCAAAAGACATCTGGTTCTCATAATAATTATGTCACTTACGTCTTCTGTGGCGTCAATGTTTTTATACTTATCTGGGCTAAAATTAACAAGTGCGATGCATGCATCTATTATTGGTTTATCTCTACCATTTTTTGTATATTTATTATCAGTACTGATATTAAAAGAAAAAGTTCATAGAGTTGTATTGATAGGTAGTGTACTCGCAAGCGCAGGGTTACTTGTCATTATATTTGGTTCAAATACGAATAATGGGCAAGCCAGTATTGCTGGCGATGTGTTGATTCTGCTTTCGGAAGTATTTTTTTCTATCGGGGTAATACTAGCTCGTAAAATTGTCACAGGTACTAAAAAGTTACCTCCAGAACAGCTTGCCTTTGCAGATTATTTATTAGCCGGCATCGTATTTGCGGTTGCAGCATTTATAGTGGGGAATGGCAGTAGCATGCCGACATTTACCCCAATAGCAATACTGTGGCTACTGTTGGTTGTAACGGTAGGTGGTTTTCTGCCGAATATCCTGTTTCTTAAAAGCGCTCGTCGTCTACCTGCAGAAAAGCTAGCAGATACAAATTTCATTACTCCAATAGTAGGTATTATGCTTGCTGTTATATTTTTGAACGAAAGTATGAATGTTTCATTTCTTATTGGTGGAACACTAGTTTTTCTTGGGCTAACTATTAGTAACAAAAAACTTACACCTCGTTTGCCTGTGCTAACAGAAGAAGTTAAAGCCATAGAATTGGCCTTTATACACAAATCTCAGGCTTTAGAAAGAATTATATATAATCAATACAAATAGCTAGTTTTTGAAAAAATTTGTAATATACGATTTACTTTTTTGTATAACTAAATCACGTGATTTTTTATCTTTTAATACGTGGAATACACTAATACCAAACGTGCCCAGCACTGCGAGAAAGATTAACGGTAACAAATATTTATCAATGTCAAAATATTGCCCAATTACTAGACCCGCCCAGTAGCCAACGAGTGTTACCACAATACCCCAAATAAGTGCTCCGACTACCGTGTATATAAAGAAACGTTTGTAGGTCATTTTACCAATACCAGCCATGATAGGGGCGAGCGTTCTGACAACTGGTATAAATCGCGCGAGTATAACGGTTTTACCACCATGCTTAATGTAAAAGGCGTTTGCTGCATTTACTGTTTCTTTATTCAACAGAACGGCTTCTTCTTTTTTGAAAAATCGTTTTCCGCTTCTTCTACCGATTTCATACCCCAGCATGTTCCCAAATATTGCACCTATAGATACAGCAACTATACTGCCTATTAGACTTATTTTATCTTGCGATGCAAAAAAACCCGCAGCAAATAACAGGGTATCACCTGGTAAGAAGAAACCAATAAGCAAACCAGTTTCTGCAAAAATAGTAAGTCCAATTGCAACTATACCACCAGTTTCTAGTAAGAGAGCTATGTCTATGTGCCGCGTCATCAAAAAAATAACAACAGCAACGATACTCACTAAAATAGCAATGCGCTTAATGACGTTTATTGGTATTGGTTTCACTCTATGTAAGTATATAGTAACGAACCAAAACGCTCCACTTATTTATCGACAACAAAGCCACCTGATTGGTGTGCCCACAGCGATGCATAGAGACCGTTTTGCTGAAGTAGCGTTTCATGAGTACCGTCTTCTATAATAATCCCGTTGTCTATAACTAAAATACGATCCATTTTTTGAATTGTACTTAGCCGGTGTGCAATGACGATTGCTGTACGGTTATTCATTAAGCTCCAAAGGGCTTTTTGGATGAGTTGCTCGTTGTCACTATCTAGAGCACTGGTTGCTTCGTCTAGGAGAAGTATCGGAGCATTTTTTAACATGGCACGTGCAATCGCTACTCGTTGCCGTTGTCCGCCAGAAAGCTTAACACCCCTTTCTCCTACGAGTGTATCGTACCCTTTGGGTAATAAGGCTATAAACTCATCAGCATGTGCTGCTTTGGCCGCCGCTATGATCTGTTGTTGTGTTGCTTGTGGGTGCCCATACGCTATATTTTCTTTGAGCGTGCGATGAAACAAAATTGGCTCTTGCGGAACATAGGCTATTACGTTACGTAATTCATCTTGTGCAACGTCTGTAATATTCTGGCCATCTATTGAAATTTCTCCGCTTGTTACATCCATCATACGCAGTAACAATTTTGTAATAGTAGATTTGCCACCCCCACTAGGGCCTACTAACCCTACTTTCTGGCCGGCTTTCATAGATACATTAAAATCAGTAAATAACGGTTGTTTTTCTTCATAACTAAACACAACCTTATTAAATCGAATACTCCCTTTAGTCATCGCAATAGGCTTCGGATGACGGGGGTCTTTAATGGCGTGATCTTTACCTAGTATTAGCGTCATTTCATAGGCATCAGACAAGCTACGTTCTATATTACGTATAACTCTACCAAAGTTCCACATACTCCCAATAATACTCATGATGTATATTTGAACTAAAACAATTTCGCCGATACCAATTTTTCCTTGCAATGCTAAGTCTATCGTGACCCATATAAGTACTGCTTCAATGGTAAACATCATGATACCTTGAAAGGCAAATATTACTTCAGATATATACCAATCTTTTAAGGCAATACGGTACCTTTTTTGGCTAACAGCATTAAACTTTTTTTGTTCTGATCTCTTTTTGCCAAACGTAATTATCGTAAAAATATTTGCAAGCGAATCCGCTAAAGCAGCAGTAACATTGCTATCCGCTGCAGCAGTTGCACGAGAGTATGGCATTTTCATTATTTGTAAAATACTCATCATAATTATGTATAAGCTAATCCACACGATAATAATCATTGCAGCCGTGGGTGACTTTGGTAGTAACACCACCATAATTGCCGTTACCTTAATAACAAGCACATACAAATCAAAATAAAATGAATCAAACAATCGCTCAAACGCATTGGTCATGCGGTTTGTTTGAGCCACCAAAGACCCACTAAAACTATTAACATGAAAATCGTAGCTATGAGTCGTAAGGTGTTTAAATATCGCTTGCTCTAAATCTCTTTTTACCCGATATTCGAACGTACTTATAACAAAGCCAATAATACGCCATGCAGTCCACGAAATACCTATAAGAATAATTGATTGTACCAGCAACGTACCAAATAGTGGCATGAACGATTCACCACTACCAAGCAAACTACTTACCGTATTAATAGCTTCTGCGTAAATAATAGGCAATAACACATTTGCACTGATAACTGTTATGGGTAAAAGGATAATAATAGTAGCCAACATGAGTGGATACTTTTTCATATATGTTAGGTAAATGCGCATTGTTTTAAGCGCACTCAGCGAGCTATTGGCTGTTTTGGTCATACTAATGTCCTGATTACTGTTATTGTTTTAGTCGAGCGGTCACAATTGACATCGAAGAGCGTTACTCACGAGAGGGATAACAAATTATCCATCGTCATTTGTTCGTAAGTGTACCATATCTGGTATAATAGGTGCAATGGAAAAAGTAATTTTATACTATAAGTTTGTGCCGGTAGCTGACCCAGAGACGACGAAACTATGGCAAAGAGAACTCTGTGAACGGTATGGTTTAAAAGGTCGCATTATCATCAGTACACACGGTATTAACGGCACGCTTGGTGGCCCAATAGATGGCTTAAAAGCGTACGTAAAAGCTATGAATGTAAGTATATTTAAAAAAACTGTTTATAAGTGGAGCGAGGGTAGTGCTGATGATTTTCCTAGATTATCTATTAAAGTGCGCCCAGAACTCGTTGCTTTTGGTGCACCAGATGCCGTGAAAGTAGATAATAGTGGTGTTATAGGCGGTGGCAAGCATCTTAAACCAGAAGAAGTAAATGCATTAGTTGCAGAGCGTGGTGATGATGTTATATTTTTTGATGGTCGCAATGCGTATGAGGCGCAAATTGGCAAATTTAAGAATACAGTCGTTCCGAATGTACGCTACACCAGAGATTTTCTAAAAGAACTAGACGATCCTAAATATAACGATATTAAAGACAAGCCAATTGTTTCGTACTGCACCGGTGGTATTCGGTGTGAGTTGCTCAGTGTTCATATGAAGAACAAAGGCTTCAAGGAAGTGTATCAAATAGACGGAGGAATCGTTAAATACGGCGAAACCTATAAAGATGATGGTCTATGGGAAGGTAAATTGTACGTGTTTGATAATCGAATGGTAACGGGCTTTAGTAAAGACGCGAAAGACATCGGCGAATGTGTACACTGCCAAGGAAAAACCAGTAATTTTGAAAACTGTGCAAATGTTGCTTGTAACGATTTAATTTTAATTTGCAAAGACTGCCATACTACCACCCAGACATGTGCTAAATCTAGCTGCAAACAAACAGTAGCTACCAAAGCCTAAGGTTTTGGTAATGAACAAAGCCCTAGAAAAGAAATTAGAAACTATACCCAGCGATCCAGGTGTGTATTTTCATAAAAATAGCAATGGCGAAATTATTTATGTAGGAAAAGCTGCAGTCTTAAAAAACCGTATTCGACAGTACTTTCACAAAAGTCGGGTCCGTGATGCTAAGACGGACGCACTTGTTTCAGAAATTGCTGATACCGATTGGATTATCGTTGCAGATGAAGTTGAAGCATTATTTTTAGAAGCCGAAATGATTCGGCGATATCAACCACAGTATAATATCTTACTACGTGATGACAAGTCGGTTGCTTACGTACGCATAGACAGTAAATCACGCGCCCCGTCAGTCACCATTACAAGGCGCCCATTAGATGACAAGGCTGACTACTATGGCCCATTTTTACAAACCCTGCCACTTAGAAGAAGCCTAAAGTACCTACGTAAAATATTTCCGTACTCTACGCACCACACGCTACCAAATCGTGGGTGTTTGCAATATCATTTGGGTTTATGCCCTGGTCCAGAAACCGAAAACTACAGCGAAAAAGACTACAAAGACAATCTCAAAAAACTAAGCCTCTATTTAAAAGGTCAGCGCGTGGCACTGATAACGCAGCTAGAACAAGAAATGAACTTGGCGGCAGACAATAAAGCATATGAAGAGGCAGCAAAAAAACGCAATACGATAACGGCTTTAAAGTCACTAAGAGCACGCATTATATTTAGTGATCGCGAAAACCTAGATTTATCTAATGATCATGCATTATTTGACTTTGCCACGCTCCTTGGTTTAGCAACACCACCAAAACGTATAGAAGGGTATGACATTAGTCACATGAGTGGTACAGACACTGTTGCGAGTATGGTCGTTTTTACTAATGGTATTGCTGACAAAGGAGCGTATAGAAAATTTAAAATGCGTATACCAGGTAACGATGATTTTGCTCATATGGAAGAAGTTATTGCAAGACGTCTTAAAAAATCTTCACAAAAAACGTGGCAACTACCGGATATTTTTTTAATAGACGGTGGGAAAGGTCAGCTGGCTGCAGCTCTAAAAGCCCGAAATGCAGCAGGTCTAACCATACCAATGATAGGACTCGCCAAAAAATATGAAGAGATAGTACTTCATACAAAAAAAAGTTATGTAAGCGTGAACCTTGAAAAGTTACATCAGCTGCAAGGATATATTACAGACACTTCAGATGATTTTCAGGTTTTAGATCTTCCCAATACCGCACATCTTATAAAACTGTTGCAGCGCATTCGTGATGAATCACATAGATTTGCAGTGAGCTACCATAGTACACTAAAAATATCTCGTCAAAGAGAAAGTCAGCTAGACACTATTCCAGGGATTGGGCCCATAACAAAGCGTACGTTATTAAAAAAATTTGGATCACTTGCAGGTATTGCCAATGCAACACTAGATGAAATAGCTAGCGCTGTAGGGAGCAAAAAGGCTCACCTAATAATGTCTTACATAAAGAAAGAAGAGTAATTAATGAATCAACAGCTCCATAAGCACCGACAAGAACTACTTACCAATATACCCAAAGATGCTACTGCTATTTTGGTAGCTGGCAATGCTCCGTTGAGCCGCAATGCAGATACAACGTATCCATTTAGGCAAGATAGTAACATACTCTATTTATCAGGTATTACTTTGCCTAATATTGCGCTCTATATCGATACAAAAACAGGTAATTCATATCTTGTGTTACCACGCCATACTAAAGTAGAAATAATGTTTGATGATGTTCATGAATACGAATATGCTGCGACTGCCGCTGGTCTAAACGGCTGTATAACTCAAACAGAGTTGCTCGTTCGTTTACAAAAACTATCAAAAAAAGGCGAGGTCTTATTTAATAAGCCAGCACGTGCACGTAGCCATGGACAATACGCTAACCCGTATCGTCGTTATTGGCTCAATAGGCTTACAAAGGCAGGTATTGTGCCTATAGATGTTCGTCCGTATGTGGCAGCCATGCGTATGATAAAAAAGCCACATGAAATTGCAGCGATAACTTCAGCCGTACAGGTAACGCAAACTGTTTTATCTAAATATATTAACAATCCAGCAGAACTTGTAGGTCGCACAGAGACATCTGTTGCAAACGAAATTACCGCAGCTTTTTATGAAAATAATATGATGAACGCCTATCAGCCAATTGTAGCAACTGACCAAAATGCCGTGATAGTGCATCACGCACCATCAGACACACCAATCAAAACAGGCGCAGGGCTGCTATTTGACGTTGGTGCAGAACACTGTGGGTATGCAGCAGATATTTCAAGAACAATCGTCGTCGGTCACAACCAAAAGCTTCAAATGCTGATAGATGATGTAGCTGCTGTGCAGGCAAACATAATCGCTTCTTTAAAACCTGGCATATTTTGGAAAGACATACAATTGCAAGCCCAAACCCAATTGCTAGACGTAGCAAAAAAACATGCACTTATCACACAAGAACCCGTGCAGACGGTGTTTCCTTATGCTATTGGTCATCACGTAGGGCTCGATGTTCATGACGCAGCAGATTATTCGCTGCCTTTATCTGAAGGTATGGTCATAACAATAGAACCAGGGCTTCACAGTAGGAAGCATAGCATTGGTATCCGTATAGAAGATGATGTAGTAATAACGAAAAATGGCGCAAAAATACTGGAGTAGCGCTATACTATACCAGAACTATGCGAAAACAATTCATTCTATTTCTTACTCGTACAGCAGCCAATTACGCCGGCTTAGCTATTAGCGCATACGCGGGTATATTGACGATTAATGGAGGTGTACGTACCTATATCATAGGTGCTTTGCTCCTTGCAGTGCTGAATGCAATTGTAAAGCCACTACTCATAATTATTTCTTTACCACTTATTGCTGTCACAGTAGGGTTATTTTTAATTATTATTAATGGTGTTGTGTTATATATATTAAGTTTTTTGTATCTACCCCTAGAAATTAATAATTTTTGGTGGGCTATGGTTGCAGGAATTGTGATAGGCTTGGTAAACTATATAGTGACAATTACATATGAAAGGTTAGTGAGCGATGAATAGTATCTATGATTACGTGACGATAGGTAGTGCGGTGCTCATGACAATATTTATACTAATGCAAACAAGAGGCGCAGGACTTGGCGCAGGTTTTGGTGGTAGCGCAGAGATAAATTCAGTACGACGTGGATCAGACAAAACACTATTTCAATTAACAATTGTGTGCGCAACTATTTTTGTGTTGTCAATTATTCTTGGAATAGTGAGCGCATAGCAGGTATGTTTAACAACTATAATAGGCTTCGCTTGCGACGCAAATTTAGGGCGCGCAAAAAAGCTATCGCTACTAAAGCAGAATCGGCTAACAAAAATCTAGAACGTCATATATTTAGGCGTGCTCATAACTGGCAATTTGCTAAACGTTTTTTCATTACTTGGTTAGTGCTCGTATCGCTACTAGCTGGCGGCTTACTTATTCAAATACGAGGTTTGCAAGCAGCATATTTAGTGATTAAACCTACTTCTGGAGGCGTCTATAATGAGGGGGTAATTGGTAACATAAAAAACGTTAATCCTATTTTTGCAAGTTCATCTGCAGACAGTTCGGTATCGGCATTATTATTTGCCTCGTTATTGACTTACGATGAAAATAACCAGTTGATTGGTGATTTAGCAAAAGAATGGAAAGGTGACGCAAGCTCTAAGGTATATACCGTTACGCTTCGTGATGATGCCTACTGGCATGACGGACAAAAAATAACTGCAGACGACGTGGTATTTACGTATAAATCAATTCAGAATCCAGATACAAAATCACCACTTTATACCACATGGCGCGGTGTCAAAGTAGAGAAGGTAGATGACCTTACTGTTCGGTTTACATTGCCCAATGCCTATAGCCCATTCGCACACTTGCTCACAACCGGCTTAATACCAGAGCACGTTCTTAAGGATGTCCCAAAAGACCAACTACGTAGTAGCAAGTTTAATACACAAGAAGCGATTGGGAGTGGTCCGTTTAAGCTAAAAACAGTTACGGTTGATAAAAGTACCAATAAGGCCCTATCAGAAACAATATCACTCGTTAAGAATCCGCAGTATCATCGTGGGCCAGTTCAACTAGATGGCTTTACTATTAAAACGTATCCAGATGAAAAAGCCCTAAAAAATGCCTTAAATAACAAAGATGTAGTTGGGGCGCTCGTAGATCCAAAGGATAATCAAAACGATAATGTAATGCGTTTTAACCAAACGAGTGCCGTCATGATCTTTATGAACACCAGCCGACCTTTGTTGTCAGATGTTAAGATGCGTCAAGCGTTGCTGCAAGCAACAGATCCGTATAAAATTTCTTCGCAGCTTTCGTATCCTACAACTGCCGTTCGCTCGCCACTACTTAAAGGCCAAATAGGCTATAACGATGAATTATTGCAACAAAAACCCAATCCAGACGCAGTAAATACAACCCTCAACGAGCTCGGCTGGCTGTGGGGTGAAGATGAACCTTATAGGAAGAAAGACGGCAAAGAACTAACACTACAATTTGTGTCAGAAAACACGACAGATTATGCGGCGTTTTCTGAAGAGATACAAAAACAATGGAGTCAGTATGGTATCAAGACGAACGTTGTATTAGAAAACTCAGATGATATTAGTACAACGAGTTTAGCCACAAAAGACTACGATATACTTATGTATGCAATTAATATTGGTGCCGATCCAGACGTGTACGTGTATTGGCACTCTTCGCAAGCGAAACCAGAAGCGAAACCAGGCTATAATTTTTCTATGTATTCATCTACAAAAGCAGATCAATCACTAGAAGATGGTCGTTCTAGGCAAGACGAATCACTTCGGGCTGTAAAGTATAAATCATTTTTAGAAACATGGCGCAAAGACGTACCTGCAATTGGCTTGCATCAACCAAAAATTACATATACGACAAATATCCCAGTGTATAATCTTAATGAAATGACACTGAATACTGCCGCAGAACGGTTTAAGAATGTATACAACTGGCAAGTCAATACAACCAAAGCGGTACAAGACAATAATTAAATAAGAAAGCCTTATCCTTACCAAGTGCTTATGGTATTATTGAGTATAGTAAAAGGCAAAAAATTTATCGTATGAGCAAAGTAGCGCAGTATCTGCAACAACATGTCGTAGGAGAGGTATTAACTTCAATAGACGCTAGAGAATATTTTTCAACCGACGGTAGTATATACAAAATTACCCCACAAATTATCGTATACCCGAGGGCAGAAAACGATGTCAGAAAGATTGCTCGGTTTTCGTGGCAGCTTGCAGAACGAGGCAGGTTAGTACCACTGACTGCAAGAGGCTCAGGTACTGATTTTTCTGGTGGATCTTTGGGCCAAGGAGTAATGATAGTATTTCCGGCACACATGAATAAGGTATTAACGCTAGACTCCAACAAAGGTTTTGTAAGCGTACAACCAGGTATTAACTATGGCAAATTACAGCAAACACTACTAACACATGGTCAATTTTTGCCACCATACCCTGCATCGTTAGAATATTCAACAGTGGGTGGTGCGGTAGCTAATAATGCAGCCGGTGAAAAGTCAGTAAAATATGGTGTAACGAAAGATTATGCAAAACAATTGCGGGTGGTGTTAGCAAACGGGGAAGTTATTACTACCAAGCGAATATCTAAAAAAGAGTTAGGCCAAAAAAAAGGTCTGCCTTCTTTTGAGGGTGAGTTATATAGAGCAATAGACAATGTATTGAACGATAGCAAAAAAGCCATAGAAGGCTACGTTCCATCAGTGACAAGAAGTGTTTCTGGCTATGATATCTGGTCTATCAAAGGCAACGATGGTTCTTTTGACTTAACACCTCTTTTCATTGGCTCGCAAGGTACACTGGGCATTGTGACAGAAATTGTATTAGATACAGAAACGTATAACCCCCAAAAAACGCTACTCGTTGGTTTCTTTGATGATATTGCAAAAGCTGGTGCTGCAGTGAATAAACTGCGCGAACTTGGCCCGAGCACACTAGAAATGATTGATGGCAACTTAATAAAATTCCTTCTCGAGCATAATCCTAACCAGATCAACAGCGTCATTAAAGATAACTCATCAAAAGTAGTATTATTTGTAGAGTTTGATAACCTGGCTGCTCGTAAGCAAAAAAAATACACCAAAAAAGCCAAAAAAGTTCTAGAAGATTTTGCTGTGTCATTTGTCGCCACAAAAGATCCAACAGAACAAGAAGACTACTGGAAGGTGAGGCACAGTGCAGCAGCCGTGTTATGGCAAAACCTAGGTGCAAAAAAAGCACTACCTGTTATAGAAGATGCTATCTTTCCAACTGAAAAATTTGCAGAATTTATGCAAAATGTCTACAGCTTATTTAGTAATTTTCAATTAGACCCACCGTGTGTTTGGGGCCATGCTGGCAGTGGCAATTTGCATGTACAGCCGTTTTTTGATCTTTCTAATATTGGCGATAGACAAAAAATGTACAAACTAATGGATTCATACTATGGCATGGTGCTATCTATGGGCGGTGTAATTACAGGTGCGCATAACGATGGAAGGCTGCGGGCACCATACCTTGGCTTACAGTATGGCGATGAAATATATGGTATATTTAGGAAAATAAAGCAAATATGCGACCCATATGGCATTTTAAATCCAGGGGTTAAAATTGATGTATTGCAAAAAGACACGCAGCAGTACGTGCGGAGCGACTATTCGTTGTCACACCTGTACGACCACATGCCAAGAACATAAACAACTACTTGCTATAGGCTATAAAAACAGGTATCATTGTACACGCGTATATCACGCGCGAGTGGCGGAATTGGTAGACGCGCTGGCTTGAGGGGCCAGTGGGCATTGCGCTCGTGGAGGTTCAAGTCCTCTCTCGCGCACCAAGTATGCACGTTGGGTGATTAGCTCAGTTGGCTAGAGCACCTCGTTTACACCGAGGGGGTCGGGGGTTCGAATCCCTCATCACCCACCATATTACATTTTTTAGACTACTATGTGGCTCTTTAGCTCAGTTGGTAGAGCAGAGGCCTGAAGAGCCTTGTGTCCCCAGTTCGAGTCTGGGAGGAGCCACCAAAACAACCTGTTTAGACGTGTGCGATGATCTTTATATGTAGTATTATGTTTTGTCTATTTTAATAGAGTGGTCCACTTGAAAACGCTAACAAACTTAACTATAATCATAGAGCGTTACACATGCGGGTGTAGCTCAGTTGTTTAGAGCGCGTCCTTGCCAAGGACGAGGTCCAGGGTTAGAGTCCCTGTACCCGCACCAAAAAATTTAGACAATAACCTCCTAAAAAGCGCCGATTATATCGGCGCTTTATGCTATGACCCATAAAGGACTCAAGCTCGTTAGAATACCCCTAATCTGTTATACTTGGTTTATATGAAGAAATTACTTACACTTGCAGTTTTATCGCTATCAATATTATCATTTGGCTTTCTACCAGCTACCGCATTTGCAGCTAAACCTACACGCGGAGGAAGTTCTCCAAGACCAGCACCAACCTTAGAAATGAAAGGCTATGACATCTCTTACCCACAGTGTGGCAAGAAATTACCTACTGACCATTATTTTGGCATTGTTGGTGTAAATGGTGGTAATGCTGCAAAGCCTAACGACTGTTTGGCAGACCAACTTGTTTGGGCTAGTAAAGCAAAAAGTTGGATCAAAACAATCAAAGTATCAAGTATATGTAAACACTGCTAATCCAGGCGAAGTAATAGATCAAATTACTACATGGCCTACTACTTCAACTGACAGCAATGGAAATGTACCAGTCAATCCCTATGGTGTTTGTAACGGTGCTAATGACAATGCATGTTCTTGGTTGTACGGCTGGAACCGCTCAATTTATACTGAAGGTATTTTTAAGTCAGCCGCCAACAGTAAAGGCTTAAACTCTGACACAAGTGCTTATGTCTGGTGGCTTGATGTTGAAACAATGAATACTTGGCAATCGGGCAGTAATCAGGCACTTGTGCGCAACACTGCAGCTATTGAAGGCTTTGGTGCTTATTATGAGTCAAAGGGTGCTGATATCGGACTGTATTCAACGGCTGTTCAGTGGAAAGAGATAACCGGCAATAATATTAGTTCTAGCAGTAATTTAAATGGGCTACCTAACTGGCGACCAAGTGGTGCGAGCCTTGCTAATGCTAAGACTAACTGTAGCGTTGCTTCTCTTACGCCCGGTGGATTCATTTCACTGACCCAGTATGTAGTGAAGAATCTAGACGTCAATCATTCTTGTATATAAACTTTTTATCAAGGAGTTATTAAATCTTCAGACATATTAAACTGCTTGACTAACTTCTGTTGCTTATAGTTGTCTACGTTACTTTAATTAAAGGTTAGAAATGCACTGGTTATCGGGCACCAAAAATTTGCCAGACTAGATAACAGGTTTTTATTGCGTAATTTATGAACCTAACATATTTAAAAATTGCTACTTTACGGCCAGAATCTCAATTTATTGTTAAAAATTTTTACATAAATATGTCTACCACGACATTTGTTATATCAAGGTGTACCTTTTGTTTCAGTATATGAGTATATACAGCATTAATTTGTATGTACGTGAAAACTATTGATTCAAATAGGTAGGTAAAATGATATATAAATCTAATAGCGAGTAGCGAGTTCCCAGCTAGCGTAACAAATACTTTAGTACGTTATACACAATATACATAAAGTGCCATATAGCATAGGAAAAATATGAATAAACCAGAAGATAGACGAGGCAATAGTTCTAGAGAATAGACTATTTATATAGTAGCTTGCCTAGCAGTTGGGTAGAAATACATAAAGGGGTAAGATGAAAACTGGCACAAAAATATAAATGTTTCTATAACAATACTGCCCGTATGAAGTTCAGGGCTGTGTGTGTATTGTTAAGCTTATGATTATAATAATATTGACAAATTAGCAAAAATAGATATAGAATATTATATTCATATACTAATCGGGTGACTCTGACGTAATTAAGGAATTGTATAACATCGTGAATTTACTTGTATTCAAAAAATATACGAAATTAGTTTTACCAACATTAATATCGCTAACAGCACTAATTATTATTTACGCTGAACCAGTCCGAGCTGAAGTCTTGAACAATGCATCTCAAGCTAAAATTTCATTTACATTTGATGACGGATTAACGAGTAGTATCAATTCAGCAGCGCCCGTACTAGCAGAGTATGGTTATACAGGTACAAATTATGTTATTACGAACTGTGTTGGCATGACTACTATTCCTAATAAGTGTCCAGCTGACAGTGATATGTCTTATATGACATGGAGTCAAATTAAAACACTTAGAGACTCTTATGGATGGGAAATTGGATCTCATGGCGTAAGCCACAAAGAAATGTCAGGATTGACTGCAAAGAAACTTGAAGCTGAAGTGGCCAACAGCAAAGCAGCATTAGTGGCACAAGGAATTAATCCGAAAGCATTTGCAACTCCTTACGGTGATTACGATAGTAAAGTAATGGCTGCTATAGCAAAATACTATTCAAGCCACAGAGGGTTCGCAGATACCGGCTATAACACTTGGCCTTATACAGATTATTTATTGCGCGTCCAGCAAGTACAGTATGGAGTTAGTGTGGACACTGTAAGAAGCTATATTGATGATGCAATTGCAAATAATACGTGGCTTATCTTGGTATTTCATGAAGTTCGCGATAATCCGAGTGTCGATCCTGAAGACTACCAATACAGTACAGCAAATCTGTCGCAAATCGCTGCTTATGTAAACCAAAAAAATATTAAGGTTACGAATATTAGTGATGGTTTAGTCCAAAGTGAGGCTTCTGATAATATGGTTTCAGACCCAGTGAATGGCACAAGTATTGGAAATGGTTGGACGACGGATAGTCCAACCAATGTAACTATTGATACAAAATCAAACGGGAACACCCCAGAGCCAGTAACATCAGTAAAGGTAAAAGCAAGCCCAGCTGCAAACATTCATATATTTTCACCTACCATAATTGTAAATCCACTGGATACCTATGTAGTCAAAGGATTTGTCAATATAACTAATCAAACATCCGGAAGTATAGGTTGTTACATTGATGAATATGACATGTATGGCAACTGGGTGAGTGGCCAATATTTACAGACACTAGGAGCTTGGTATACAAAAGATATGTCGTTTGCATACACACCAACTTCAGATGGAGTTGCAAAGGTCAAATTACAAATTATTATTACAGCAAATTCTGGAATTACAGCTTATATTGATTCAGTCAGGTGGATTGTAACAACGAGTGGTCCAGCTCCAGAGCCTACACCTAATCCAATAGGCGAAAATTTAATTAGTAATTCTAGTTTTGAGAATGGTATTGACGGTTGGATTACAGATTCGCCTAGCCAGATTGTGCTTGATTCAAATGGACATGGCAGTCATGACTCTGTTCGTAACTCAATTAAATTAACTAGCAACACGACTATAAACTCACATATATTTTCTGATAAGGTAGACGTCTCATCAGGAAACGTATACTCTATAAGTATATTTGTCAGTGCAGAATCATTAACAAGTGGCATTGGTTTTTATATGGATGAATATGACGCATCTGGTAATTGGATAAGTGGTAAATATTTGTATACTAAACAGAGTTCCGATGATGAACAGGTGACACTTTCATATACTCCTACATCCGCAAATGTAGTAACTGCCAGTATTCAAATTATTGCAATTGCTGGAGCAAGTAATATAGCATATATAGACGAAGTAAGATTATTAAAAATATAGTTTACAAATAAACAAAAAAAGAGTATAGTATAATTATATCTAACGAGAGGGCGTTTAGCCCTCTTTTGTATTGGCTCAACACCCTCTCAGGTTAACAAGGAGAGGAGTACTATATGTACGAAGGCGGAAAAGGCGCCGGTGCCGTTGTAACCGGAGGTGTTGTACTACCAAATACTGGTGGCAACGAAATATTAACAATAATTGCAATAACGAGTATTGTTGTTGGTGCAATTATATTATTGTCAACGATTGCTAGGTTGGTAGTATCTAGGACGATCACAAAATAATAAAAAAGATTGTTATTATATATGATTGTTACAACCAGTTGATAGCGGAGTGATTGAATGAAGATTTCACGCAATCAAGTTAGCAGTATCATTGTAGCAATTATACTAGTACTATTGGGTCTCTTAAGCTTAGTTTCAAGAGACTCCTTAGATTATATTATGGCAACAGATCACTTTGTAGCACCCAATAATGTAGGTGTTACTCCACAAGTAGCTGAAACAAATTCTTTGCCTTTAAATATTGAAATTGATGCTTTAGGCGTTAAGGTAGAGGTAATTAAGGGATACTACAATACGGTAACGCAGGACTGGACATTAACAAAGAATGCAGCTCAGTATGCTGTTATTTCAGCCCAGCCCAATCAGCAAGAAGGTAACACATTTATTTACGGCCATGCTAGATCTGTAGTGTTTGGTAAACTACCCCTCCTAAAGGTTGGTGATATAGCAACAATTACGACTACTGACAACAAGGTCTTTATGTATCGGTTTAATCATTCGTATACTGTAAATCCAGCTGATAATTCTGTACTTAAATACAGCGGACCTCCAATATTAACTCTTCAAACGTGCAGTGGTATACGATATCAAAATCGTACAATGTATGAATTTGAATTTGTTGGAGTCAAAGATGTTTAAAGACATAGCATTCTATTTATTCGCTATGATAGCTATTATCAACACAATTCATTTTGGGATATATATAGCTGGAGCTAATTTATATGATATTAAGCAATTTTTTCGTAAACGAAAAATATCTAAAACTATAAGAAGGAAATATCGCCCGCTAGTTACAATCATTGTTCCTGCACACAATGAGGAGGTCGGGATAATCAAGACGTTGGAATCTATCAGAAAAAATTCATATCGTAAATTACAAATTTTAGTTGTTGATGATGCATCTAGTGACGCTACACGTAGTCTTGTATGGAGGTATATCCAATTACATCCAAATAGAAATATTCATTTATTGAGAAAACAAAAAAATGTTGGCAAGGGTGAAGCCATGAATCATGCTCTAAAAACTGCTGCAACTGGTGAGTTAATGATGTCACTAGACGCAGACTCTATAATTGATAAGAATGCAATTTCTAATGCAGTGAGACACTTTGAAGATCCTCGCATAGTAGGAATGGCAGCGAATGTACAGATAATGGATAATGGAACGTTACTTGGATTGCTGCAGAAATTTGAACATATGATTGGTTATAGATCTAAAAAGTTCTACACATTAACCAACAGCGAATTTATTATAGGAGGAGTTGCTTCTACTTATCGTATGGATATTATCAAAAAGGCAAAATTTTATGATACAGATACTCAGACAGAAGACATTGGTCTGAGCCTCAAAATAGTTTCCAGTGGCAATATTAATCAGCGAATAATATATGCTGCTGATGTTTTGGCAATTACAGAAGGAGTCCAATCTTACAAGTCATTATTTATACAAAGATATCGTTGGAAACTCGGAATGCTGCAAAATTTAGTTAAGCATGGTTCACTATTACTGAACAATGATGAAAAATATAGTAGGATGCTAACCTTGTATCGTCTGCCCATGGCGCTGTTTGGTGAGCTTGTACTGCTAATAGAACCAATACTTCTCGTGTATATAATTTATCTTAGTATTGCAAAGGCATACCCATTTGCCCTGTTAGGTGCATATGTAGCTATAACGTTATATGTACTTTGGACAGTTTGGCCGGATGAACACATGCCTAATAGAGAAAAAATGAGAATGAGCCTGTATTCGCCAATTATGTATTTTATATTTTATGTTATGAATGTGGTTCAGCTTACGTCTATTCTAAGATGTATTAAAAATAATAAAAAGTTCTACGCAAAGTTGATACAGGAGGCTCGTGGATATCTCCCGAACGAGCAACTACCTAAATCTGCTTTAAAAACTACCAAGTATATATAACTATCTAACTGTAAATAATTGCCATTCAAAGTTTTTTATTCTACTACCGCTATAAAAATAATTTATTTAATACAATCATGCCATCTATAAAGCTATACGTGTCTGCAAATATAGCATAGTTTTGTAATCGTACAGTAAATATTTTGGTGTGCTAGACTAAAGTATAAGGTAAAAAAGACTACTAAATATGAGTGTACTTAGCCTAACCAAAGTAAGAAACATTTCAAAACGCGATCTATTGCTCACGGGTCTTATGGCTCTGGCGACATATGCGCTCATACAGCAAATTACCAATATAGATTTTACAGAAGTTTGGAACGCTATAAAATCGGCTGATTTAGTATGGTTCATGCTAGCTTTCTTTGTAGCACAACTCATTTTAGTACCAAATGCAACATCTATGATGTCGGCAGTTACCGCACCGATACCTTTTAAACCAACTCTTATTTTGCAATCTGCTATCCAGTTTATTGGTCTTGCAGTCCCAAGTACCGCTAGTAGGGTAGCTACCAATGTTGCCTATCTAAAGAAATTTAAAGTCCCATATGTTACAGCAATAACACAGGGTGCACTAGACAGCTTTACCGGATTTTTAGTGCAGATGACAATTTTGGTAATTGCAATTATTTTTGGTGACGTAAATTTGAATCTAAAGAATAATATCAACACAGATTGGGTAATAGTGCTTTCTATTGCAGGTGGAATAATTCTAATAGGCTTAATTGTACTTTATAACTCAAAAACTCTTAGACTAAAACTGATCAATATATTAAAAGATGTTATAGGGTCGTTTTCTAGCCTCGCTGAACACCCTATTAGGCTAGTTACGCTTTTTGGGAGCAATTTGTTATCGCAACTCGTGTTGGGAACAACTATGGTTATTACAGCGCAGGCATTCGGAGTAGATATTTCAATAGCGACTGCATTAGTTATTGTGGTGAGTGCAACTTTGCTTGGCGGTATTGCACCTGTGCCTGGTGGAATTGGTGTCCAAGAAGCTATCATATCAGCCGGGTTAGTTAGTGCTGGCGTAGACCAGAGTTCAGCTTATGCAATGACTGTATCTTATAGATTATTTACTTTCTTCTTACCACCAATTTGGGGAGCATTTTCTTTTAGATGGCTCACAAAAAACAAATTTATTTAAAACATCACCACCTTGTATAAAAGAGTGTAATCACAGCCATAGTTAGCAATTAAGAGTATAATGGTTATATAAACGCTGGGAGGCATTATGGAACCTACAAGTAAAAAATCATCAAATGGGCTGAGTATTCTTTTAGGAGTATTACTGGTAATTGCTTTACTTATAATTTTAGGGCTAGCTTATAATCAGTATCAACAGAACCAAAAGATTAACGATTCAATAGATGCTGTCAACAAGTCAATCAATAGTCTACAAGAGTCTGTAAAAACTACACAACAGACCATTACAGAAAGCCAAACACAAAAGACAGAAGACACTACCAACACAACACCTGCATCACCTACAACACCATCGGATACAACCACCACTACTGACAACAGCTCTACGACTAATTAAAGATCCTAATAGCACGTGCTAAGCCAGGGGGGTTATTCCACTTCGTTATTATGCTCTTTATAACGCTTATGGCTTAGCTTTTCCTTGCATGCAAGAGTATAATAATAACTAGAACAAAGCTAATGGAGGTAATATATGTTAGGACCAGTAGATTATATAGTTGTTGGGTTTAAAGGTAACAACTTTGATGGTAGTGTGCTAGAGGAACTCTCCATAGCAACACAGAAGGGTACAATAAGAGTTATAGATTTGCTTTTCATTATGAAAGATGCAGATGGCAATGTGATGGGTGGCGAACTAAACGATCAACCAGCAGAGCTAAAAGAGGCCTTTGCTAGTTTTGGCATAGAAGCCGGTCATGAACTAATAACAGAAGAAGATATAGAAAAAATTGGTATGGCAATGGAAAACAACACAGCTGCAGGTGTCTTAGTTATTGAGCAGCTATGGGCGAAGGGCTTAAAGGCAGCGCTTATCGATGCTGGTGGAGAATTATTAGACGAGGGTAGAATACATCCTGAAAAAATCGCTAGTGCTCTGAAAGAATTAAGTGAAATTGTAGAAGAAGAGTAGTAATAACTAAGAAAGGAACAATATTATGATTGGACGACCTTTATCACCAGTATCTGTGGCAGGAGTGAATAGGCGCCGTCGCCGTCGTGGTGTCTTGTAAAAGATCTGTGAAAAGATAGCAATCTAAGTATGTAGCACCTATCGTAGGGTGCTACTTTACAATTAAGTAGCACGGTTATATTTCTTAATGATATCCAATAAGATAATGTAATGACTCATTTACCCTAAAAATATCGTAGAGATTGTGAAGCGATGAAATACATGAAGTACAACTTCATGCACAAGTGGCCCTGTATACTGTATAATTTTGTAAGTAAGGCGCCTTGGCCGAGAAGTTAGGCAGCAGTCTGCAAAACTGCGTAGACGGGAGCGTTACCCGTAGGTGCCTCCATTTTGGTATACTGTTGTATATCTACATGGGCGAGTGGCGGAATTGGTATACGCGACGGACTTAAAATCCGTTGGCAGAAATGCCTTGAGGGTTCAAGTCCCTCCTCGCCCACCATAAACAGTAAAATATTACTACTAGCAACACCGTTATATTGCGTCTATAATTAGTGGTATAAAGGAGTTTTAAATATGATTGTACTATGGATAGTTCTTGGTATTGTTGTACTGCTAGCAATTTACCTTATTGCTACATATAACGGTTTGGTAAAACTAAATGTTCGGGTAGAAGAAGCCTGGAGCGACATAACCGTCCAGCTGAAACGTCGTTTAGACTTGATACCAAATTTGGTCAACACTGTTCAAGGGTATGCGTCACATGAAAAAAGTGTGTTTACCAAAGTTACCGAAGCTCGTGCCAATGCAATGAACGCTCAGTCAGTTGCAGAGACAGCACAGGCCGATAACATGCTCAGTGATGCTCTTAAGAGTTTATTCGCTGTTGCAGAAGCGTATCCAGACTTAAAAGCGAATGAAAATTTTAAACAGTTGCAAGAAGAACTTGTTGACACAGAAGATAAGATACAAGCATCTCGCCGCTTCTATAACGGTTCGGCACGTGATCTTAATATTAAAATCAAGACGTTTCCAAACAATATTTTTGCCAATAGCCTAGGCTTTAAAGAGCGCGAATTCTTTGAGCTTGATGAAGCAGAGACCGCCAAAGCCGAAAAACCTGTAGACGTAAAATTTTAACTAAACTCGACACATATGTATAGCGAAATTGCCGCCAACAAGCGCAAAACTATTTTTCTGATACTCGGCTTTTTTTTCTTGATAGCTGCTGTAGCTGCAGGGGCTGCTTGGTATTTTGGTGACTATTTTATTACTATTTACGCACTCGTATTTGCTCTAGGGTATATTGCATGGAGCTATTTTGGTTCAGATAAAGCCGCCTTAGCAATAAATAACGCTCAAGAAATCCAAAAATCAGACAACCCAAGATTGTGGCGTACAGTAGAAAATTTGGCGATTACTAACGGTTTACCTATGCCCAAGGTCTATATTATGGACGATCCTGCCCTCAATGCATTTGCCACTGGGCGTGATCCTCGGCACGCTTCTGTCGCTGTTACTACCGGGCTATTAAATACTATGGACGATAGTGAGCTTCAAGGAGTTATGGCGCATGAAATGGGGCATATTCAAAACTACGATATACGGGTCGCAATAGTAGTATTTGGCTTAGTTGCAGTAGTTTCTATTATTAGCGACATGATTTTACGTGGTTTATTTTGGGGTAGCTTTAATAACGATAACAGAAATAGCAGTCCAATAATGTATATCGTGCTCATTGTAGCCCTTATAATCGCCCCCATAGTGGCGACGATTATCCAGCTTTCTATTTCTAGAAAAAGAGAATATTTAGCTGATGCGACTGGGGCGCTCACGACACGTTATCCAGAGGGTCTTGCCAGTGCACTAGAAAAAATCGAGCACAGCAGTTCTGCTATGCAAAAACAAAGTACATCTACAGCTCATTTATTTTTTGCAAACCCGCTAAAAGGTAAAAATATAGCGGGTTTGTTTAGCACTCATCCACCAATAGAAGATAGAATAGCCCGATTGCGTGAGATGGGCACAAAAGCATGAAAAAGAAACAGAAAACTCACACCAAAAAAGTAGTTTCATACAAACAACTCACTAAAATGACATGGTTAGATATTAGCTCTTTTTGGCGATTTTTAGGTGGTATTTTAGTTATCTATGCGGTTATTAATTTTGTGTTTGTAGCGAGTTTTTCGCTGTTACCAAGCAGTGAATCTTTGCAAGAAGATATCATAGGTACACTTGGCACAAGTGCTGGGAGAGTTGTAGACTCTTTTACGCTTGTTGGTGTTTCACTCATTAATGTTTCTGCCCCAAGCAATACCATGCTGCAACTACTGTTGCTAGCAATCGTGAGTATGGCTATGATTTGGGCTTTAAGAAAGTTACGTGGCTTACAAAAGATTACTATTCGGCAAGCGTACTACGAAGGTCCTAATAATATTGTTGTTTTAGTACTAGTGGTGATGCTATTGTTACTAACACTTATTCCTGCGTCTATTGCCTCTACAATTCTGCTGTACGCACTACCAATTGTCGGTTCACTACTCGAAGCGACATTTGTGTACACTATCGGGGCTTTACTCATGGCGCTCAGTCTTTACTGGTTATTGGTGTGGTGGCCAGCCCTGTATATTGCCATGTTGCCAGGTACAACCCCCATCGGTGCTATGCGAGCTGCCGCAATGCTTACAAAAGGGCGTCGTTTTAAAATATTTAGTCGCCAATTTGCCATATTGGTCGTGCTTGGTAGCTTATTTTTTGTCGTAGTATTTCCACTGGCTATTGTCTGGCAGCGTCTTGTACCGCTTAGTGTATATGTAAGTATCATTACCCTATATGGGATCGGACACATAGCTTTATTTAATTTATACCGGAGCTTAATTGATGAACAGCCCACAGCCACGCCAAAGAATTAAACAACTCGTTGAGCTACTAAACACATATTCGTACGAGTACCATGTGCTTGATAAACCAACTGTAGACGATGCCATATACGACGCATTGCATGCTGAACTAGAAAACTTAGAATCTACCTATCCAGAACTTATAGAACCATCATCACCAACCCAACGAATTGTCAGCTCACCCTTGAGTGGTTTTCAAAAGGTAGAGCACAAACATCGTATGTTGGGTTTAAGTGATATTTTTAGCACCCAAGAGCTAGAAGATTGGCTAAGTAGGATTACAAAAATTGATAGTAAAGTAGCCACTACCCATTTTTGGGCAAGTATCAAAATGGATGGCTTGGCATGCGCTATTATCTACCAAAATGGGGTGCTTAAAACAGCAATCACAAGGGGTGACGGGTTTGTTGGCGAAGATATCACCAATAACGTTAAGACAATTAAAAGCGTTCCACTTGCGCTGCCTCATAATCACCCATTTTCTGATGGTCGCACAGAACTTCGCGGCGAAATTGTTATGTATAAAACTGATTTTGCTCATATTAACAAACAGCTTCAAGATGCAGGAGAAAAAGTATATGCCAACCCTCGTAATCTAGCAGCAGGTACGATGCGCCAACTAGATGCTAAGGTAGCAGCCAGCCGTAAGCTGCATTTTATACCGTATGATATATTGCGCGATGACCCAGAACAAATCTCTACCTATCAGTTTGTGTATAACACGTTTGCAGAACTAGGGTTTATTTCAAGTAGTCGTACAGCAAAGCTATTAAACAGTGCCGATGATATACTGGCGTACTACGAATCATGGAAAGATAAGCGTCATGAACTGCCGTACAATACTGACGGGTTAGTGATAAAAGTAAACGATAGACAGCTGTATGCAACGTTGGGCGTGGTTGGTAAAAACCCACGTGGTGCAGTGGCGTTAAAATACCCAGCAGAGACTGCTACAACCATCCTAAGAGACATCTTCATTAGTATTGGCAGAACGGGAGCTGCAACGCCAGTAGCTGTCTTAGAACCAGTGGTGGTTGCTGGTAGCACCGTCCAGATGGCAACCATGCATAATGATTCAGAAATACAGCGTAAAGACGTGCGCATTGGTGATACTGTTGTTATTCAAAAAGCGGGTGACATTATCCCAGAAGTTGTACAACCTATAAAAGAACTTCGCAATGGTACAGAAACTGAATTTGTGATGCCCGTGCATTGCCCCGAATGTAATACAAAACTAACACGACCAACCAACGAAGTTGTATGGCGTTGCATCAATGTAAATTGTCCAGCAAGGACCTGGCGACATATTCAACACTACGCTTCTAAGGCAGCGCTAGATATAGAGGGTCTCGGCGAAAAAAACGTGCAAGCCTTGCTTGATGCACATCTTATTAGCGATGCGGCAGACCTATATACCCTACAAAAACAAACAATCAGCACATTAGATAGGTTTGCCGATCTCAGTGCTAGCAACTTAGTTGAAGCCATTGCAAAGAAAAAAAATCCACCGCTTGCGAAGTTTATTTTTGGTCTAGGAATTCGGCACGTTGGTGCCCAGACAGCTATCGAACTTGTTAATCATTACAAAACACTTGAAGCTTTATCCGCAGCATCATTAGATGAGTTGCAAACCATAGACGGAGTTGGAGAGGTTGTGGCGGAAAGTATCATTTCTTGGTTTTCGGACCAAGAAAACCGTAAACTACTACGTAAATTTGCTTACAATGGTGTAGTCCCACAATCAGTGACCACGACCACACAAGGTTCATTACAGGGTATGTATATTGCAATAACTGGGTCACTAAGTAGTATGAGCAGGGAAGCTGCCGCAGACAAAATACGGCAACGCGGCGGGACGTTTCAATCGTCCGTTGGTAAAAATACCACACACCTCGTAGCAGCGGGTACTATTGGGTCGAGTAAGCTTGCCAAAGCAGAAAAATTTGGTACAAAAATCATAGACGAACAAGCCTTCTTACAAATGGTACAGTAAAATGCTCTATTGTTGCTGGTTAGGGGGAGTTTCGTTGTTTAGCGACTCTGTATCTTCTTTTTGTCTGTTGAGCTGGTGATTGATACTTGAAACAGATCCACCAGTTGGTGTGAATGTCATGCCGGGTTGTGGGCGTGGTAACCCAGCTATTTCATTAGGGTTAGTAGGCACAAAACCTGCTTCAGTTGGTGTAATAAATGCATAATTTTGGTTACTTTTGGGTGGTTCGGTATCGTTGCCTTCTACCGTTGGCACATTTTCATTAGAATCATTTTGCATTAAATTTTGCAGATCTTCATCGTTCATCGTATTTTTATTGTAGCAAATAAACCGTAAACTAGGGTATAATCATTGTGTTTGGGGCATTGGCGCAGTTGGCTAGCGCGCCTGCATGGCATGCAGGAGGTCAGGAGTTCGAATCTCCTATGCTCCACCAATACAGCATTTTGTAGACTATATTATGAAACATCTAACACCGTGAAAGACGTTTTCATTACATGCATATAAACGAACTACTTACACATCATGGTCTAGACACCACATCTTGGGGTAAAGATGGTGCAAAAGACGTTGATGAACTACAGAGGGAAGTGTGTAATGGTGAATCGCAGTTCGTACAGAATGGTGAAGTATTACAAAGACTATTACGAGTAGTCGAGGCATCTATATACTACACTGATAAATCTGGTGATACATATCGTCTCGCAGAAGAAAAGCAAGTGATGCGCAGTGGAGTAAAACGTGTACGCACAGAACTTGCTAGTGTATCAATGGCTGAAAAAATGAAAGTCAATGAATATGCCCTCCAGGCACTCTGGCGTGGCATAAAGGAAGAACTTGGTATTGGTAAGGAAGATTATCGTGTAATAAGCGGACCACAGATATATTATAAAGAGCGTACCTCAAATAGTTATCCAGGTCTACGTACACGATATGAAATTGCGCGGTATGTGATAGAACTTGCACCGCAAGCATATATTGCGGACGGGTATATAGAAGAACAGTTGGATAAGTCAGTACATTTTTCATGGTCTAGAGATATATAGATGCGCTATTATTATGCATATCGTTGACTTTGTATCGTGTAGTGTCGTGTAATAAAGAGATATGAAAAAAATAATCAAGAGTATTTTGACAAGCATTTTTGTCAGACAAGCCAAGGCGATATTAAAAGCTCATAACCCACTTATTGTTGTCGTAGTAGGTAGCGTAGGTAAAACCGGTACCAAATTAGCTATTGCCAATGTCCTTAAGCAAAAATACAGAGTATGCTACCAAGATGGTAATTATAATGTACCGCTTACACTTTCTTTTGTGCTTACTGGTCAGCAATTACCAACCCTGACAAATCCTTTTGGCTGGCTAAAAGTTTGGTTAAAGGGGCAAAAGTATATATATGGAAGGTTCCCATACGATGTTGTTGTACTAGAACTTGGTACAGATGCACCTGGTGATATTCAAAATTTTAAAAATATTGTAAACCCAGATATTGCCGTAGTGAGCGCCATAAGCGAAGAGCATATGGAGTTTTTCGAGGAAGTAGAAAAAGTAGCAGAAGAAGAATTGTCTGTTGCACAGTTTAGCACTAGCCTCGTAGTTGGTAGCGACGATTGCGATAAAAAATATCTTCAATTATTTGTTCCAAGTAGCAAAAAAGTCATTAAATACGGTTTTAATGCACCAGCACAGTATAAAGTTTCTGCGCATCGCACGTCTCACCACAGCTTTAAAGTACATATTAGTATTCCATCTAAACATGCCGTAGAAACAGATGTAAACGTTGCTGCGAAACATAGTGTAAAACCACTCGCAGCGGCAACTGCGGTTGCAGATATACTAGGACTAAGTACCAAACAAATACAAAAGGGCCTCAGTACCATAACGCCACCACCAGGCCGAATGCGTTTATTAGATGGTATACAAAATACCATAATTATTGATGACAGCTATAATTCGAGCCCGTTAGCTACTGAGGCTGCCTTGCACGCTTTATACGAGATGAAAGCCCCGCAACGTATTGCAATACTGGGGAGTATGAACGAATTGGGCGCAGTATCGCAAATCGCGCATCAAAAAATAGGTGCATTGTGCCACCCAGACAAGCTAGACCTTGTTGTTACACTCGGCGAACAAGCAAACACCTATATCGCTGAGGCAGCAGAACAACAAGGCTGCAAAGTAATTCGTACACTTAGCCCAGTAAAAGCGGGCAAGGTGGCAGCACAAAATGCCAGTAGCGGAGCAATTATTTTAGTCAAAGGATCGCAAAACAAGGTGTTTGCAGAAGAAGCTGTAAAGCAGCTGCTCGCCAACCCGAGTGATATTGAACATCTCGTACGCCAATCAGACTTTTGGATGGCAAAAAAAGTTGCTCAGTTTACGGATATGCAATAACAGATTATAATGAGCAAGATAATGAATAAGTACACTCCAAGAGAGATTGAGCCAAAGTGGCAAAAAAAATGGGAAAAATCTCAAATATATGCCACCACAGAAGATAGCACAAAACCAAAGCGCTATGTTTTAGAATATTTTCCATACCCAAGCGGTGCTGCGATGCATGTTGGGCATGTACGTAACTATACAATTGGCGATGCAATGGCTCGCTTTTACCGTATGCAAGGCTTTAATGTCATGCACCCAATGGGCTGGGATGCGTTTGGTCTGCCTGCAGAAAATTATGCTATTAAAAATAATATTAGTCCAGAACGGGCAATAGCTGAAAACACTGCAAAATTTAAACAACAGCTTACCCAAATGGGTTTTAGCTACGATTGGTCACGAGAAATCAACAGTAGTGATCCTCGCTACTACAAGTGGACACAATGGCTCTTTATTTTACTACTTAACAGGGGTTTGGCTTACCAAAAAGATAGTTTACAGTGGTGGTGCGAAACCGACAAAACCGTCCTTGCAAATGAACAAGTAGAATCAGGCAAGTGTTGGCGCTGTGGCAACGCTGTTACCAAGAAACCTTTAAAACAATGGTTCTTTAAAATAACAGATTATGCAGACAGACTTGTAGATGATTTAGAATCATTGGATTGGTCAGAATCTATTAAATCTATGCAACGTAACTGGATTGGCAAAAGCCAAGGCGCCGAAATTACTTTTAACGTGCAAGAATCCATAAACTACGTATTACTCCATGGTTACACTGGATCTTCAAAAGATTGTTTTTTTCCTTGGCTATCAGAAAAACTCACTCAATCTAATGCTAGTGTATTTAGCCCAGACTTGCCAAACACAGATAACCCAAATGCCGATGTTCAGGCAGAATATGTTTTGAATAATACTGAATTTAGCGCAAGCACCGTGCTTTTAGGGCATAGTTACGGCGCAGTAACAGCACTTAAGGTATTAGAGAAATTAGATACACCAATCAAGAGGTTGGTATTGGTAGCAGGCTTTGTTCAACCTGGGTTTTTAGATGCAGAGAGAAAATTTGAAAATACTACAAATTGGGAGTTTAATTTTGACAAAATTAAACGAAACGTAGAAGAAATAGTTATACTGCGTGCAAATAATGATTCTATTGTTCCGGCCGACAGAGCTGATTATATTTATAATAATATTGGTGGAAGAATCATTGACTTTGATGCACACACCAATCATGTGTGTGGTACTGTCGAGCCGGTTGTGCTTGAGTATGTCACAACATCTATAAAAGTTTTTACTACTCGGCCAGACACACTGTTTGGGGCTACGTTTATGGTGTTGGCGCCAGAACATCCACTTGTCCAAAAAATCACTACAAAAGATCAGCGCAAAGCAGTTGATACATACATAGCTGCAACCCAAAAAAAATCTGATGTCGAACGTCAAGAAACAGACCGTGAAAAAACTGGTGTATTTACCGGTGCCTACGCAATAAATCCGGTAAACAATGTAGCAATACCAATCTGGATTGCTGATTATGTGCTATATGGCTATGGTACCGGTGCTATTATGGCCGTTCCTGCCCACGACAAGCGCGACTACGAATTTGCTAAAAAGTTTGACCTACCAATTATTGACGTTGTTGCGCAAGACTTTGGTACATATTTGCCAGACAGTAAAGACGTAACAGGGTCTGTGGTTGTAGTGTATGACCAAAATACAAAGAAGTTCCTTGGTATTAAAACAGGCACGAATGATGGTTTATGGCTACCTGGTGGCGGATCAGAATCTGGCGAGTCATTTGAAGCCACAGCCATGCGTGAACTGGCAGAAGAAACTGGTTTTCATAAGTATCAAAAAATGGTCGCTTTGGGCGAACCAGTCTATTCGTATTACTTTAATGATGTCAAGGATGTAAACAAGCGCTCGTACGGCCAAGGGTTTTTATTTTTTGTTGACGCAAAAGACCAAGGCAAAACAAATTTAGAAAAACACGAAACGTTTCAGCTGGGCTGGTACGACTATGACCAGATCATTCGTGGTGTAAAAAAAGTTAAAGGCGGGGTAGACCATTGGCTAGAAATGCTCCGTCGTGCCAAACAAGTTATTGACGGTCACGAGCTTGAAGTTTTTTGTGGTGAAGGTATTCTTGTCAATTCTGGTGCATATAATGGTACAAGCAGTTCAGAAGCGCGTGAAAGTATTGTTGCCGATTTAGAAAAAAAGGGCGTCGGCAAAGAAGTAACCAACTATAAAATTCGCGATTGGCTGATTAGTCGCCAACGATACTGGGGTGCACCTATTCCAATTATTCACTGTGCTAGCTGTGGGGCTGTACCAGTGCCATTAGAACAACTACCCGTACAACTACCGCCCGTTAAGAGTTACCAACCAACAGGCGAGGGCACAAGCGTACTTGCAAGCGTGTCTGATTGGGTGAATGTAGCGTGCCCTACTTGTGGCAAGCCAGCCAAACGTGAAACAGACACCATGGATGGTTTTGCTTGTAGCAGTTGGTATTTCTTGCGTTTTGCCGACCCTCATAATTCTGAAGCACCATTTTCTGCCGAAAAGGCTCAATTTTGGTTACCAGTAGACGATTATATTGGTGGTGCCGAACATGCCGTTATGCACCTATTGTATGCGCGTATGTGGACGAAAGTGATGTACGACGCCGGGCTCATAACTTTTGACGAACCGTTTAAGGCGCTACGTAATCATGGTATGATTTTGGCGCCAGATGGCCGCAAGATGAGTAAAAGCTGGGGTAATGTAATTGCACCAGACGAACTCATAGACCAAGGCTACGGGGCCGACGCGATTCGTATCATGGAACTATTTATTGGCCCATGGAACCAAGAAGCAAACTGGTCTGTTGAAGGTATGGGTGGCTGTTATCGCTTTTTGAATCGGGTGTGGACACTCACTCAAGAATACCTCGCCGCTAGCACCAATTCAAAGAACGAATCGGGCGAGTTGCTTACAGCTACACACAAGGCCATAAAAAAAGTCACCATAGACATGCATAACATGGGCTTTAACACTGCAATTGCCGCCTTAATGGAATACGTTAATGAGTTATACATTATGAAAGCTCAGTATGGTTTTATAGCCAAAGATTGGGGTTTTGCGCTGGCTACACTTATGCAATTGCTGGCACCATTTGCACCACATATCAGCGAAGAATTATGGCACCAATTGGGCAATGATTCATCAGTACACGTTGCTCCGTGGCCAGAGTACCAGGAGAGGTATTTAGTAGAACATGTTATGAAAATAGCGGTGCAAGTCAACGGCAAGTTAAGGGGCGAAATAGAAGTTGAACACAGTGCTAGTAAAGAAGCCATCGAGCAAGAAGCCCGTATACATCAAAACGTTGCCACCTATATAAAAAGTGACCCCAAAAAGGTCATATACGTACCCAAAAAACTCATCAACTTCGTCGTTTAAGGTGCGTCTGTAATATAATAAATCTCTCGTGTTGCGAGCAAGAGCATACTATTGAACTATTGCTGTAATTATCAAATACTAGCTGAATGGTGAATAATAGCTACCAAATATACAAAAGATGTAAAACCCTAAAATTACTAGTTAACTTTAACTTTATTTGGCACTTCTACAGCTTCGCCTAATTGCAAACCATCGCTAAGATTTGGGTTAGTCTCAATTAAATATTCTACTACTAAACGAGTGTCTATTTGATCTGCACCTTCAATGTTTGAAGCAATACTCCAGGGTGTATCACCAGGGTGAGCTACCTCGGTATGGGTCTTTTTGCTAAAACCATAGTCAGGCCTAGCAGCATCTACCAATTTAGCACCGCCAACGAATAGCACTAAACCTATTGCTACGGCTCCAATGATTTTTTTTAAATTCCCAGTACGTTCGTCTGAGGGTTGTTGATTTGGTGTATTTTTTATATGTTTTGGGTATGCGTTACTCATGATAAGTATAATAGCATAAACGTTATTAAAAAGCAAGTATATGATAAAGCTTATCTTGTAAAGCAGATAAGGTGCTGGTATAATAGCCAAGAATATCAATTAAATTTATAGATAACTTTAGGAGTTAGCACCTTGGGTAAGCCAAAAAAGCGCACCACCCCTCGCAGAACTGGGGCACGCCGTAGCCACGAAGTTGTTAAACTAGCAAGACAAGTGAATGCAAAATCACCTGTTAAAGCCTACACAACTCGTCGCGAAAGCGGCAAAAAAGCAGATAAGTAACGGCTCGCACTTTATAAGCACGCCAGAAAGCAGTTAGCATGGCATCAAATAGACACCTAGGAAGAATAGTAGCACTGCAGACACTATACGAAGCAGAATTTCGTATTAGCTGCAATGATGCAGAATTTGAGATGTCTTCTGTGCTAGACAGAAACATTGCACGCTATAGCGAAACGATAGAAGATAAAGACTTTATCGTCAGTTTAGTAACAGGTGTGCAAGACAAAGAAGCCGAACTAGATGGTGAGCTGCAACCATTAGCGCCAGATTGGCCCATTGATAAAATAGCGCGGATTGATCGTGTTATCTTACGAATGGGACTTTATGAACTTAAATACGAAAAAGATGTTCCACCAAAAGTTGTCATTAACGAAGCCGTAGAGCTTGCAAAGGCATTTGGTGGTGAAAATTCATCTAAGTTCATAAATGGTGTACTTGGTACTTCTTATAGAGCCATAGAGGCCCAAAAACCCAAAAAAGCTTCCTCCAAGAAAGCAAAGTAATATGCATGGCAATCAATAGACCAAAACCTATAGAAGGTTTTAAAAAATACTTTCATCGGAAACGCCCAAGTATTACAGAAGTAGTCAAAGAGGCTACGGCTGGTGGTATTGTATGGCGTAGAAATAAGAAAAATAAGATAGAAATATTGCTCCACAAAGACCCAAAAGAACGGTGGACGATTCCAAAAGGGCATATAGAACCAGGTGAAACAGCCCGTGAAACTGCAGAACGAGAAATACGTGAAGAAACAGGGCTGCAAGAGATGAAAGTGATGAACTGGTTAGGCAAGATAAATTTTCAATATCGCCGCCAAAATAGCCTGATTCTTATGACTACTCACATATATTTAGTGCAGGCAAAGGGTGACACAAACAACATCCGTAAAGAAGACTTTATGAAAAGTATTGCATGGCTCGATGCGAACGATGCGCTAGAAAAAATTGAATATGAAGATATTGGTAAGTTAATACTACTGGGCTTAAAGGATATTAGAGATGCAGGATTATAGTAACTATCAAACACTCGCTAGCCAGGTGCTCGGCGGCAAATTTTCTGACGTCATGTTGTTGGTCACGGCATTTACTCACCGTTCGTATTTAAACGAGCACAAAAAGACGGTAAAAGAACATAACGAACGCTTAGAATTTTTGGGTGATGCAGTACTAGAACTGGTAGTAACCGAATATTTATATCGCAATTACACTGAGCCAGAAGGTATACTAACCAACTGGCGTAGTGCGTTGGTGCGGACAGAAAGTATTAGTGCAGCTGGTGAGCGACTTGGCTTTAATGATTATTTACGACTGTCTAGGGGTGAAAAACGCGGTAGTGACCGTGCTCGGCAGCAAATATTAGCGAACTGCTACGAAGCGGTAATAGGCGCTATCTATCTTGATCAAGGCTATGATGCCGCCAGCACATTTATAAGTAACAGCTTGCTGACCACCTTTGAAACAATACTGGCAACTGGTTCATGGATGGACCCAAAGTCACGTTTACAAGAGATTGCTCAAAGTGTAGATAATGCAACGCCTCAGTATAAAGTCTTATCAGAAGAAGGCCCAGATCACGAAAAGTTGTTTACGGTTGGTGTATTTGTGGATAGTCAATTAAAAGGGCAGGGTGCTGGCCCCAGTAAACAAGCTGCTCAACAACAGGCTGCAGAGTTAGCACTGGCAAGCTATGCCAATAAAACGCCAGAACCAAAATCATAGGGGTCATCTGCTTGACTTTAACGCTAAAAACAGATAGACTATACGTTCGGAACTTATTATTAATCGTTAAACGTTTTAAAGAGGCATATGTTAGCAATTAGAATGCAGCGTACTGGGCGTAAAAAAATGCCCCACTACCGTGTAGTTGTACAAGACTCACGTCGTACCCCTACCAGTGGTAAAGTAGTGGCAAAATTAGGCTCATACAACCCACACACCAAAGAATTAACACTAGACAAAGATTTATCACAGACATATCTTAATAATGGCGCACAACCGTCTGAACGAGTTGTGAGCATATTCAAAAAAGAAGGTGTTGTTATACCTAGTTGGGTAAAAGAGCGTACAGTAAAAGATCGCAAAGTACGAAAAGCAGATAAATTACGCGCCAACCAACCCGCACCCGAGCAAGAGACAGTTGCCGAAGAAGTAGCCAAAGACCTCCCAGAAGAAGCTCCAGCACCTGCAGACGCATAAGTAGTTGACCATTTTAAGAGCTCACAATTGATGTATAAAGGTGAGCTTTTTGCTATACTAGTAAGTACAGTATTAATACGGAGGATGTCAGAATATGTCGTCAATTGATCAACAATTTGTAGAATATATAGTAAAATCACTGGTCGGTAATCCAGATGCAGTAGAAGTCACAAGGACTATTGATGAAAAGGGAGTATTACTAGAGTTAACAGTTGCACCAGAAGATTTAGGAAGAGTGATTGGTAAGCGTGGGTCTACCGCACAGAGTATTCGTAGCTTACTGCGCGCACTTGGTACGAAAAATGATGCTCGTTATAACTTAAAAATTGTAGATCCAAGTGGTGGAGTAAGACCCGCTACATCAGACAATACTGATGATAAGGACGAAACGACTGACTCAGAAGATAGCAGTTCCCACAGTTCCGTTGTAAGCAAAACACGCCAAGAACTTGCAGATTTAGACGATCTGGACGTATAATTTAATCAAGTCGTTTACGACTTGTCTAAAACCTATAAATCCCAAAACACTAAAATAAGCTCAGTGCGAGCCGATTGCTTCAAAAAAGTTAAGCAAAAGGGAGCTTTATGTGATAAAAACACCCGGTATAAACACCGGGTGGTTTTATTTTATGGCACTAACAATAGTAACCAAACTGTTTGCTATACTATTAACAGATGAAAATATATATCATTAGTTTGTTTCCAGATATGTTTGCAGGTGTACTTGGCAATAGTATGCTCTGGAAAGCCCAAGATAAGCAGCTTATTGACTTTGAAGTTGTGCCGCTGCGCGAATATGGGCTTGGCCCACGAAAGATGGTAGATGACACGCCATATGGTGGCGGCGACGGTATGCTTTTAATGATAGAACCTCTGTTCGCAGCAGTAAATTATTGTAAAAAAAGTTCGCCGTCTGCAAGAGTGCTCCTCATGACGCCTCGTGGCTATGACTACACACAATCAGACGCACAACGCTTGGCAAGTGCCGGGGCAGACTTAATAATTATTTGTGCTCGCTACGAAGGCTACGATGAACGGATTACGACAATTGTAGATGAACAGATCTGTATAGGTCACTACGTGCTAACAGGTGGAGAGTTAGCGGCAATGGTTGTAGCCGATAGTGTGACACGGCTGATTCCTGGTGTCCTTGGTGGTGAAAAAAGTGCAGAAATAGAAAGTTTTAGCGAAGGTAACAACAGGGAATATCCGCAGTACACACGCCCAGAAGAATTTAATGGCTTACACGTACCAAAGGTGCTCCTTAGTGGTCATCATGCAGAAATTGATAAGTGGCGCCAAGACCAAAGTGACCGTTTTACAAAACCATCCATAAAGTAGGTATACTAATATATATAAATGGAGGTGATGCGTGTGATAATACGAAAAATGATTAAACCAGTGTATGCACATTGTGATATACCGTGTGGGATATACGAAACAGACAGTATGCGCCACGCGGCAGAGACTTGTCTACGTATGATAGAAAAAATTGAAGCACTTGGTGAACTAGATAGCCAAGATAAATGGAATAACTTTGTTCGGATGGTAGATATTAAAGAAAAACACGCCCAACGTGTGAAGGATGAAGCATATATTTTATGGAGCGATTACTTTAAACCAGAACATCTTACCAGGTTTCCGCAGTTACATGATGTATTTTGGCGCCTCGCCAAACAAGCAAGTATCGTTAAACAAACGGTAGATAAAGCTGCGTGTGAACAACTATTACATAACGTTACAGAAGCAGATACACTATTTACTGATTCAAAAAAATAATTCTATGTTGCTAAGGCGCGTCGTTGGGAACAGTATGCAACCAAGTCTGCACTCAGGTGATTACATAATATGCAAGAAAGCACGTCATCTAAAAATAGGCGACATTGTTGTCGCAGAAGTTAATAAACGAGAAGTGATAAAACGCATCACTAACATTGAAAAAGAATACATTACACTCCAAGGAGATAATGCTCCCTACAGTACAGACAGCCGTGTATATGGGCCTGTTGCACAGAACAGCATAAAAGCTATCTATCTGGCCAAGTTACGTATTCCTAGATTTGTAAAGAATCGGTTATCGCACTAAGTAATTCATTTATGAGCGCCGATCCAGACGTAAATGGGTACGCTGAGTTACTTATTGTTTTTGTGTAAATTGCATATGAAACAGCTTTGTCACCAGATGTAATGACACCCACAAGGTGCGCACGATCGCCGAGCCACCCAGCCTTTCTAATTATTGTACTGTGTTCATCACTAAGTGCTATCGGCCCAGTGTATGATTCTTTCATTAAGTTTTCTAAATACTGAACATTTCCTTGATTAATAAGACTTCCTGCTTGAAGATTTTTTAGAAAATTGGCCATGTCTTGCGGTGGGATAGTATTTGCAATCGCATCAAAACTAGGTGCTCCGTTTTCATTGGCATATGCCCCGATTTTTTTATAGCCAAAATATTCAAGGAGACTTTTCCAAGAGTCATTATCACTTTTGCCTATCATCTTTTCTAGGTGATTTTCTAACGTTTCACCACTTATGTAGGTGGTAAAACTGATAGCGCCTTGTTCAATTTGCTTAAGTGCATAGGTAGCCACGATTACTTTTGTTGTACTTGCTGCTGTGTAAGCTGCAACAGCATCTATAGCAACAGTTTGATTATCAGTGGCAGACTGAACCGCTACTGCTGTCTCTAGTGTGGGATACTGATCTAAAACTTCCTGTAGTTTCGCCTGCAACGCTTCGTTATCAAAAGAAGGTGGTGGTGTAGGCTCTTGTTGAATTTCTCCATTGTCTTGTTGGGCGCCTTTAATCCCATCCCCTTGCCGGGCCATAATGTAATATACTCCCCAAACAAAGATAAACAACAGTGTAGCTAACAGAATGATTTTTACAAATTTCATATACCTCTGACTATTATACCGTACAAAGTTGAAGAGAACCTGAGTGGTTAGATTGCCATATTAAGAAAACAGCGTATTATATTAAGTATAACCATTATATATAAAAATGAACGATAAAAAACATATAGTCATAATAGGTGCTGGAACAGCGGGTGTTATGCTCGCTAATAAGTTTGCCAAAACATCTGATGTTATGGTGACGGTAGTAGATCCTGCAGAATTTCATTATTATCAGCCTGGTTTCTTGCTGTATCCTTTTAATCGCCACTCTTTTGATGAAATACACAAAAGAACAAGTACGCTGTTACATGAACATGTTTACTTGCTTCAGCAGCACGTTACAGATATTGCACCAAGCAAGAAAACGATTGTAACAGAAGACGGTACAGAAATTTCTTATGACGTTTTAATTATTGCTACGGGTACACAAATAGACCCACTCCTGACTGATGGATTAATGAATGAACAGTGGCATATAAGTATATTTGATTTTTACACTCCAGACGGAGCCGAAGCAGTCCGAGGTGCATTACAAGCCTTTGAGGGTGGGCGGCTTGTAGTGCAGATAACAGAAATGCCAATAAAATGCCCTGTTGCTCCACTAGAATTCGTATTCTTAGCAGATGATTACTTTAAAAAGAAAGGCGTCAGGGAACAAGTAGAGTTACTATTTGTCACACCACTCTCTGGAGCATTTACTAAGCCTGTCGCATCCGAAAAGTTGGGCCATTTACTTACAGAAAAAAACATACAAGTTGTTACCGATTTTTACACAGAAAAAGTAGACGGACCAAATAAAACAGTGTATTGCTATGATGGTCGTTCGTTTGACTATGACATGTTGGTGACGATCCCTACGAACGTAGGTACGAAGCTACTCCAGAAACAAGACTTTACCGATGATTTAGGGTTTGTTGAGGTTGACCCACATACCTTACAATCCAGTAAATACACAGATATTTTTGCGATAGGTGACTCTACGAACGTCGCCACTTCTAAAGCCGGATCAGTCGCACACTTTGAGGCGCACGTTGTACAAGAAAATGTGCTCGCCTATCTCTATAACCAGCCATTGACAGGCTTTTTTGACGGGCACTCAAACTGCTTTGTAGAAACAGGCGGCGGTAAATCGTTATTGCTAGACTTTAATTACGATACTCAGCCATATGAAGGTACCTTTCCATTTGCTGGCATTGGGCCTATGAAACTCTTACGACCGAGTAGAATCAATCATCTTGGCAAATTAGCATTCCGGTATATATATTGGTATTTGCTCCTTCCGGGTAGGCCAATTCCATTTATACCAAATAAAATGAGCCTAAAAGGTAAAAAAGTAGTGTAAAAGGGGGTATATATGCAAAAAGAAATTGCAGGGCAACACATAGACGTAGATATAGAAGGCTATATGACCAATCCAGATCAGTGGAATGGTGATATCGCTCAAGCGCTGGCCAGCGAACTACATATTGAACTTACACAAAAACACTGGGACGTGCTCAATTGGCTACGCGAACAACACTACCAAGGACAAGAAGTTAATATTCGTAAAGTAGGCAAGTCTGGCATTGTAGATATTAAACAATTTTACCAATTATTTCCGGGGGGGCCACTTAAGAATGCTTCCAAAATTGCCGGATTAAAAAAACCAACAAGCTGTTTATAGGAGAATACACATGGAAGAAACAGTGCAACAACCACAAATGGGCGCACAGCACCTAAAAAAAATGATGATAGTCGTTTCAAAATCTGGCATTGATGGTGTATATGCCGGGTTAATTATGGCCAATGGGGCTCGTTCAGAAGGCATAGAAGTTGATATGTTCTTTACGTTTTTTGGGCTTGATGCCATTACGAAAAAACGAATGGAACATTTAAAAGTAGCGATAGCTGGGAATACCGGCATGCATATGCCGGAATTAGTAGGTGTGTTTCCAGGAATGGAGAATCTTGCAACACATATGATGATGAAAGAAATGGAAAAACTAGATGTTCCGCCAGTACCAGAGTTCTTAGAAATTATTAAGGCAGCCGATGGACATATTTTTGGCTGTAAGCTCGCTATGGAAATGTTCCACTTGGGCAAAGAAGACCTATGGGAAGGTGTTGACGATGTACTATCTGTTGGGCAGTTTTATAACCGTTACGAACCCGGTTCTCAGATAATATTTATCTAAGTATATCGTATGCTTTAATTGTCTTCTTGATGATAATCCACAGACTCTTCTAAAAGATGCGTCTCAGATTCGTTATGGGTATCGTGCCCACTGTCGATGTATTGGTGGAGTACGCTCGTAATACTACCAACAATAAACACTCCTATAAGGAGTAATAGCGTTTGGGGGCCAGCAATTACTTTGTCTTCACTTTTATGAATGCTTGGAATAATATCACTGACCGCAACGTAAATGAAGAATCCGGCCACAATCCCAAGTACGACATCCATAGGTATTGTGTGTGACTGCCCAATAGTAAAGAACACGACGGCGGCAACTGTCGTCGCTAATGCACTTAAAACATTAATAACAATGACATTTTTACGGGCCACGCCCTTGCTCAACAGCAAGCCAAAATCTCCAATTTCTTGTGGAATTTCGTGCGCAGCAACAGCAAGCGTAACAATAATACCAGTTGCTGGGTCTACTAAAAAGCCGGCTGCAATCGCGATGCCATCTATAAAGTTGTGTACCGTGTCACCAACAATAATAAGCGGTACTCTTGGGTCAGATTTGCTAGAGTTTTGCGCGTGTTCATGTTCATGATGATGATGAAACCAGCGTAAGAATCTCTCTAACATAAAAAAGACGAGAATACCCCCAAGCGTCGCGTATAAGGCGGTGTCTACATTGCCTTGGTGTGCGGCTTCTGGTAGCAGATCTATGAAAGCTGCCGCTAAAAGGGCACCTGCAGCAAACGGTGTTGCATACAAAGCTAAACGATGGGCATTATTTTTGTTAGCAAGGAGCAATATTCCTCCAATGAGGCTTACAATGCCGCCAATCAAACTAAAAATGAATACTTGCCATAACGTGGACATTTATTGACTTCTTTCTTTACGATTTTACTATTGTGCTAGTTAAAATATACAAGTCTTTATATTAAAATTGCAAATTATTTGCAATAATATATAAATATGCAAACGACATTACTTAAAGAGCGTCTAAAAGCACACGGTATGAGTATCACGAAACCCAGAACACGGATATTTGAATACTTTCTCATGGCTGAAAGACCAGTCACTATACAGGAACTCGTGGCAGAAAATAATACCATTCATTATGCCACAATATACAGAACAATCCATTCGCTGATGCAAGCTGGTGTTATACAGCAAGTACCGATTGGTTTTACATACACGTACGAATTGAGTGATGTATTTAAACCACATCACCACCACGTTACATGCGAGGTATGTCATAAAAGTATGATTGTACATAGCAGAGACATAGAGAATTTAATGCACAGAGTAACCATACAAGCTGGCATGCAACCAACGCGACATCATTTTGAAGCATATGGTATATGCCAAGCGTGCGTTAGCGAGTAATTTTATACATACGCACAAGTGGTATTGCGCAAATAATGAACATAACTATTAAGCCCGGATACATCCAGGGTAGAAACTGAGTGTTAACAGTATAATCGTTTGTTGCAAGCACAATGCCTGCCCGTATGACCACGTATAACAAACAACCAATAATGAGTACGTGACTAATTGCAAACAACCAGTCAGCGAGTCCATTGTGTAAACGAGGGCTCGAAGGTCGGGAATAGAAAATATACAGATACAGGACGGCTCTTATTATAAACAGAGCTCCAGCAATGATTAAACCCCAGTACACGGCTTGGCCTACCTGTACGACAATGCTTGCGTAAAGCCATATAAAATAATTAACACCAAGTATCAATAAGGTGTGCGTCATTTCCCATGTTATATGTAGATACTCGTTGCTGGTTGGGTTTTTTTTGCCGATTCTTTGAAACGCCGCCCATGATTCAATAAAGAAAAAGGGAAGATACGCTAGAATTGGTAATAATACAAACGCGTAGGCTATCACTTTTTATCACCAGTCACTAAATAACTATATTTTTTGATAACCTGTCGTACAGCAAGCACGGTAACTACCAGGAGCAGTACAAATAATATAGGGAAAATGTAACCCCACTGAATGACGCCAGGATTATTGACGAATGCTTCGGACGTTCTTAGGTAGCCATTGACAACGTAAGGTTGCCTGCCAAATTCGGTGACCATCCAGCCGAGTTCTACAACAACAAATGCTATAGGGGCGGTTATAATAAATCCAATGAGGAGTGGTTTTGAAAAAGCCTTGTTTCTGCGGAAGCGGTACAGCATTAAAAATAATAGCGGTACAGCAATAAGAAAACCTACTAAGGCCATCTTTATTTCAAAAAACGTATTAACAATTAAATTTGGCCAATCTTCTTTAGGAAATTCATTTAATCCCTTAATTTCTGTGTTAGGGCTGTTGCCAGCTAGAATACTGAGGCCATTTGGTATACGTAACCCACCTTCGACACTTTGACCATCGGCGCTCAGTTCTCCACCAATAATATACGGTGCGTTTGTAGTTGTTTGCGGCACTAATTCTATGGCAGCGAGTTTTCTGGGTTGGGACGTAGCGAGGTATTGTGTTTGAAAGTGTCCTATGGCGCCAATACTCAGTACGACTGCAAAGCTAATCAGAGCAAATCTACTTATAATATATTCTGCAGTTTTTTTACTAGCCCCTTTGGGTTTGTGGCGCATTATGTACCATGCGTAGCCTGCAATGACAGCTAAAAATATAGCTAAATAATATCCTAGCACCGAATGGCTCACCATAAAGAATGTTGTTGGTGTTAAAATTCCAGCCCATACGTCAGCATTGACTATTTTGCCATCTACAATATCAAATCCCCCTGGCTTGTTCATCCATGAGTTTACGCTGGTAATAAAAAACGCAGATAAAAATGCGCCAAGTATTATAGGAAGACTAAGCAGCCAATGTCGGTACCCCTTAATCTTATCCCATGTATACATGTAATAACCTAAGAATAAGGCTTCTAGCACAAACGCATAACCTTCAAACATAAACGGTAGCCCAATAATGGCGCTACCAAACTCTGGTAGTTTAGGCCACATGAGTGACATCTGAATAGCAATTAATGTTCCAGATACTACACCAGTAATAACAAGCACAGTGGCTATGTAGGATATAAACTTAGCCGCATCTATTAGCCGAGGTTTTTTATATTTAATACCAATGAATTCTAGTAGAGAAAAAACAACAGGCAAACCGATACCAAACATCACAAACACTATGTGAAAGCCAAGGCTATCACCCATCAGTACTCGTGCTGCATTAAGGCTTTCTTGTTCCATTTTTTTATATACTTACTGTACCCAATTATAACGACAAAATTAGCATATTGCTAATGCTTATTTACCTGTTACTTATTTACGTTTAACAGAATTAGTGAGTTTGCGATGAGCGAGAGCTTCGCACTCATTCTTAGCATCGGCGTACATCATTTGTTGTGGTGGTGTTTTTTGTGTCCAAGCACTCGGCCCACGCAAAGCACCGACAACACCTAATTCACGAGCGACTTTTAAATACCGTATAGCGTCTATTACAACACCAGCACTGTTTTCGCTATCTTGAACGGAAAGTTTTACATCTATAGTGACTGGTGCATCTCCAAAACCGCGTAAACGCAAATTAAAATAAGCAACCTTGTTATCTTCTAGATACGGTAAATAAGTGCTAGGACCTGCAAATAAACTGTGCTCTGCTACGGGTATATTGCGTAAATCGTTTTGGGCTCTAATAACGTTTTCTTTACTTTTTTTCTTACTGGCAAGGCGGGATTGCACCATCATATTATTAAAGTCGGTGTTGCCACCAATATTCAGTTGTTGGTGAAAATCTACAATAAGACCTCTATCGAACGCCAGTTCTTGGAGAACTTGGCTTAACACACTTGCACCAAGTTGTGAGCGCATGTCATCGCCTATTATAGGTAACCCAGCGTCAATAAATTTTTGCTCCCATGTTGGGTCACTGGCAATAAACACAGGAATGCAGTTTAAAAAGGCAACCTGTGCATCTATTGCAGCTTGCGCATAAAATTCAGTTGCAGCCTGTGATCCTACAGGTAAATAATTAACCAGTATATCTGCCTTGGATTTTTTAAGTGAAGCTACAATATCAACTGGCTTTTCTTTAGATAAGCGAAAACCTTGATCTTCTGGTTGCGTGAGCATGTGCTCTGACACACCATCTAATACGGTACCCATTTCTACCATCGGCCCACTTGGTACATTAGGTTGGAATACCCGTGCGCAATTTGGTTTTGCAAAGATAGCCGCACCAGTAGGTTTACCTACTTTTCTTTTATCTACATCGTATACAGCCACCACTTCTATGTCTCTAGGATGATATCCCCCAATAGTTGCCCACATAATGCCAGGAATAGAACTATCATCATGGTCTTTGTAATATTCAAGACCCTGATATAGCGATGAAAAACAGTTACCTGCTCCAACGACTGCAATTTTAATTTTAGACATACACCCCCCAATTGTTACGATATATACATAATAATTCACTAATTCATATAAAACAAACTAATAATAAAAATAAGAAAACCTAATACTGTATAATAGAGATTAATGGACCATAGGTTTAAAAAGTATTTAGCGGTAGCAGATACAGGTAGTTTTTCTGCAGCTGCAAAAAAACTTAAAGTTACCCAACCAGCTATAACGCTTGCGGTAGCTTCTTTAGAGCGTGCTTTTGGCACCAAGCTATGTGTAAGAAATAAACATACAATTACTTTAACTCCAGATGGTGAAGTAGTAGCACGCTCAGCAAAAAAAATTGCTGTAGAAATAGAAAAAATGGAAGCTACGCTTACTAATGCGCAAGATAAAAGTCAGTACAATGTAGGCATTATAGATAGCATTGCACATCTTTTATATAACTCTACCGATGCATTGCTAAAAAATAACTTTGAAGTAATGGTAGACAATTCACGCCGAATTGTTAACGACGTATTAGCGAGTAAAATAGACATTGGAGTAATAACTGGTCAGCCAACTACCATAGGTAATTCAGTAACGACACATAAGCTACATAATGAAGAATTTGTTTTTGTTTGTGCACCATATATGGCGCCAAATAAAGCAGTAACCTCTATTGATGACTGGTTGGCAATCAACCAAGACTCTACGAGCTATAGACATTTTGTAAAATTATTTAAAAAAGAAGGTTTACGGGTGACACCAGTGTTCTATTCTACGAGTATGGAACTACTAAAAGAAATGGCGGTGGCCGGCAAGGGGACAGCTCTTTTGCCACGCCACCTCGTAAGTGAGTCTATAGACAACGGCACGTTAGACATTGTTGCGACAAAACCGTTATATCGGCCTATCTGGGCAGTGACTAAAAAAGAACAGAACGCGCCTGTAATTATACAACTTACTCGCCAAATAGATGATTTGCTTGCAAGTAACATCTACAAGAGTACGTCTATGCACGCACGCTAAAGTCTTGCCTAGCTAACGAGTCGCCGCAGCAGTATCGTTTATTTGTACCTACGTGCTTATTCGCTGGCTAAGGCAGTTGCAACGACACGTCCAAAGGCTGTTGCAGAGCTTGGACCGTTGGCAGTAATAATAAATCCATCGGTTACAACCGGTTGGTCTAGAAAATGCACATCACGGCTAAGTAGAGCGGGTATGTCACCCGAAAAAACAGTGGCATTCTTGCCTACAAGTACGCCGGCTTTTGCTAAAATTACAGGCGCATGGCAAATTGCAGTTATGTATTTATTAGTATCGGCAAACTGTTTAAGTACATGATGTAATTCTGCGTCGTCATCATATACATACGAACCGCTGCCTCCCACCAGTAAGATAGCATCATAATTATTAGGTGTAATATCATGTATACGTATTTGTGCAGTAGTTGTTTTCCCGCGCGAACCTTGAATAGTGCCAATGACTTTGCTCGCTGTAATAGTAGTGTGGCCAGCCATTTCGAGTTCTTTTTTCGGCTCAAAATATTCTTCATCTCTGAAGTCTTTTGGAGCAATAATGATAGCTATGTGAGCCATGTGAAATCCTTACGTATTAGCAAACGACTAATATGTGTAGTGTAACATGCACCGGGACAGTACATGTAAAAATACAAACAAGGTACTATGTATGTATGCAAATACAAAAAATGCTTATAAGCCAAGCAGAAGCAGTATTAAAGGCAAATAGGGTTGGTAACGCTACGAAACCTGCACCCGGGCTGTATCCGCATCAATGGTTTTGGGATAGCTGCTTTATTGCTATTGGTTTGCGATGGACGAATATAGAACAAGCCAAAGCAGAACTACGATCTCTTGCGAAAGGCCAGTGGCATAACGGTATGATACCTCATATCATTTTTTCTGATGAACCAGGGTATCATTTTGGCCCAGACAAGTGGCAAAGCTCAAAATGGAGCGGTTTACAAGACGTGCAAACAAGTTGTATAACCCAACCACCCATGTTGGCAGAAGCAGTCTATAGAGTTGGTATACAATTGTCTACCATCGAACGTAAAGAATGGTACCAAGAAATGCTCCCTGTGATAATTGCATATCATACGTGGTTATATAGAGAAAGAACCATCAATAATTCGCCGTTCATAAGCCTGATACATCCGTGGGAATGCGGGCTTGATAACACACCATATTGGCTAAAAATAATGAGAACTTATACTCCATTAAAACTAAAGATATTGCAGTTTTTACATTTAGAAAAGTTGCTAAATAAGACAAGAAAAGATACCAAACAGGTTCCTGCAAGCGAACGGCCAGAACCTATAGATTTATACATTTTTTATAATATTATTAGGCAAGCAAAACAAAATGGATATAATGCGCGGCGTATATCAAATACCAAAGCCCCTGTCATAGAAGATCTAGTATTTAATGCAATTTTTATACGAGCGAACGATTTGTTAATGACTATCGCGGCAGAAATTGACTATTCTATTGATGCAGATTTGGTGGCACATTGTAAAAACACCAAAGCAAAAATAGACCAGTTATACGAACAAGGCACCTTTTGGAGTAGGGACGTAACAACCGGAAAGCTTATTAAAGAACAAACTATTGCAAATTTTATAACGCTATATTCTGGGGCACTATCTACTGAACAAGCCCAAGCCATGATGAATGATTTACACGGGGATGGTATATGGCGGCCTGCATATGGGGTAACTACCACGCCAACTAATTCTCGTTGGTTTTTACCTAAAAATTATTGGCGTGGGCCAGTGTGGGTTAATATGAATTGGCTGATTATAGATGGGCTACGCCGTTATGGTTATCATAAAGAAGCAGAAGTAATGCGAAACCAAACGATAGCAATGGTAGCAAATGGTGGAGTCTGCGCAGAATATTATTCTCCTATAGACGGCACACCTGCAGGATCACCTCAATTCTCGTGGACGGCGGCACTTACTATAGACTTAATAAAAACAACAAAACTAAAAATAGCTACTAATGAATAGTTTGTTGGTGCGTGCGTATGTACGCTAAAGGTAAAGATTGTTCCATATTATAATATGGCGCACTGTTCCGCATTTGAATACGCATATCTTCGATAAATGTGTTGGGCATTGAAACTCCACGTAATTGTATTGGTTCGTCTGAAAAGCGTACGTTAAACGTTATAGTACCGTAACTATAGTATGTACCAAGCGGGCTTTGATGTACCTGCGGAGCAACAATATCATCTAGAGAAATGGTTTGCGTGTGCTGACTAATAATTCCTGTTGTGATAGCAACTGCATTGTCTGTAATTTTAAACATTGTGTTAGACCAATGATTCATGACAACGAACGAAAATAACATTTGTACAATAAAACCCACCAGAATAATTGAAATATCAAACTCACCAACAATAAGCCCAGCAATATTAAAAACCGTGTCTCCTTCTATGCTTAAGGCTATAATAGCTATATAAACAGCAATAAAGGTTACGTGTAGTCCAAGTAATTGTGAGTGTAAATACCCCTTACTTTGTTTGTATGTTTTAATGTGATCTGTATTTTGCATAGTACCTCCATATATAGTGTGATTCTATATAGCGTATGCCATAAACCTTATGTTTTGCTGTGTATTTTAGCAAAGCGCTACAAGACGTACGGTTCTATAGCAAATACACACCACACGCGGAATTATTTAGGTAATACCACAAGGCACGAAATGGTTTTTTGGCTAAGGGTTAGCTAGTTATACTGAAACGTGTTATGAATCTCGTCAAAACTGTCCTGGTATTTATCCCAGTTTGCTTCTGGGCTCTGGGTAGATATCGTGTACACAGAGCCATCTTTCTTTAGAAATATGGTAGTTTTTGCTTTAACCTTTTCTGTTTCGCCTTTATAGGTTGTTACTAGCGTTAACGTATCAAGCCCATTTTTTATCTGTCTAGATTCGTATGTAGTCGTTGTTTCTGGGTTAGATTTTTTTATACTATCTGATATGGCTGTTAAGATATCACTTGTATAGCCATTTGCAGGAGCAGGCAGATAAACGACTTCAATTTGCCCGTATGTTTTGCCCGTTTCTTTGTATTCATCTTTAATAATTATGCCCTTAGCACCTTCTATATTTTGCTGGCTTACTTTCCATTTTTCTGGATATTTAATGGTATAGCCAACAGCACTATCTCGGTATTCAGTTAATGTAATAGAATTACTGCTTACGACAGCGATAATTACCATTATGGTGAGGATAAGATGCAGTAAGGCGACAAAACTAGAGATGATTATACCAGCAATGGCCAACCCTTTACCTTTCTGGCCTTTTTTATTAACTTGCACCAAGCCTACAATAGACAGCACCAGCCCTATAAGTGGCAAAAAGAAAGCAAGTACAAAACCTGCAATTGCCATTGCATTTGTTTTTTCTGGCTGCTGATTATTTTTAGAAGGCTCATGAGACATGGGTGGCTCCTCAGAAGATTGATGTTTTTTGCTGGTTTTATCACCACCTACAAGGTCTTTTTCGGCATCATAGACACCGTCCATCTGAAGTTCTGTTGGCCTTTCTTTTGCATTTTTGTAGGTACCCGATACCGCACCAGACCGCATAACGCCTAGTTTACGCAGTGTATCCTTTTTTGCCATGGTTGCAACTCCTTAATTATGTCAATAGTTTTATTATACGCCCTAGGTAAAGACACAGCCCGCAGGCTCTTAAAGCGTTTCTATAACTGATAGCATAGCTGGTGTACACTAGATTAATAAATACCTTAGAATAGAATAAAATATCGGTATATATTACTACATGTGGTATAATAATATGTACTAGTTGTTACAAGCAACATCTCTATTTTTGTTAGTTAGCTAAAACTTATTATCATTTTGTGAGATACGGTAACTTGTTACGTATTGTTAATTAATGGCGTGCTATTGCAGGTCTGGTTGGGACAAAAACATGAAGATACACAAACACATAGAAATAGTCAGCTCTTCGTTACCTGTACTAAGTTCTATGAGTGAACGCTCAAGAAATGCTATACAAAAAACATTGCAAAAACATTACCTGCACGTAGGTATTACCCTCATTGATACACCAAACGATCTAAAAAAACTGATTAAACGCAAACCAGATTTAGTTTTTTTAGGCATGAAATTTGTACCAGAAGTGTCTAGTATGGTGCATAACGAACCTATAAAGTACTGGATAAGTGAACATCTAGATATACATGGCATTCCCTACACAGGCTCTAGCAAGCGGGCACATATACAAGAACTAAACAAAGACATCGCCAAGGATCTAATGCTAGAAGCAGACATTTCTACAGCCAAATATTACGTTGGCAAAAGAGGCATGCCAGCCACATGGCAGAATAATAATTTAAAATACCCAGTGTTTATAAAACCTGCTAACAGGGGCGGAGGTATCGGTATAGACGATTTCTCTATTGCCTACGGCCAAGCGGCCATTAATGCAAAAGTTCGTAGCGTTACCAATAGCCTACAGTCTGATGTACTGGTAGAAGAATTTTTATCAGGCCAAGAATATTCAGTTGCTATTATGCGCAAGCCTGATTCAGATGGGTATGATTCTTTGGCAATAGAACTGAGTACACAGCAAGAAGGTACTGATGTTAGCTTTATTAGCAGTAATATAAAAGAGGCAAATTCAGAAGTTGTACTTACAGTAGATGACCTTGCAGTTAATCAACAAGTTTCCCAGCTTGCACTCGATGCCTTTGTTGCGCTCGGTGCTAGGGACTATGGTCGTATAGATATTCGGCTAGATGAACACGGCGTACCACATTTTCTAGAAGCAAATTTACTCCCCAGCCTCATAGAAGATTATGGTTCGTTTCCTAAGGCGTGCAAGTTAAATGCCCACATAGATTACGAATCCATGATACTGAATATTGTTGATTTAGCGTTTACGAGGACTGCAAAAACACCAGAACTTGTTCTGCAAAATATATAGTTTTTTTGCCGTCGTTGCACTAATTGGCAAGTATAAATACTTAGCAGACTAAAATGCTAGGGTAGCGAAGTAATCGTCAATCGTCTCTGCTCGCCGAATTTGCCGTACTGTACCACTAGTTTCAAGAAGTAGCTCTGCAGATCGCAACATACCATTGTAATTAAAGCCCATACTGTGACCATGCGCACCCGTATCATGAATCACGATGATATCACCAGGAACAGTAGGTGGTAGTTTACGTTGAATTGCAAATTTATCGTTGTTTTCACATAAGCCGCCGGTAACGTCATAGACAGAGTCTGCCGGGAGCTGCTCTTTGCCCAGAACAGTTATATGGTGGTATGCACCGTACATGCCTGGACGCATAAGGTTTGCCATAGTAGCGTCAAGGCCAATATATTCTCTATAGGTTGATTTACGGTGCAAAACTGTGCTGACTAAATAGCCATGTGGCCCAGTAACGTACCTACCACATTCTGTATAGAGTTTGGGGCTAAGCGCATTCTTGGTCAGTAGACTCGTGTATAAATCTTCTATTTGTTTGCTTAACGTTTGAATATCAAGTTCTTTTTGGTCTGGTTTATATGGAATACCTAAGCCACCCCCTAAATTAATAAATTCTAGCACTATACCTTGTTCTTTAAGCTCTAGGGCTAGTTCAAACATCATTCGTGCTGTTTTAACAAAGTATGCTACGTCAAGTTCGTTGCTGGCAATCATTGTGTGTAGGCCAAACCGTTTTACTCCTTTTTGTTTCGCTGTAGCATATGCCTTAAAAAGTTGTTCACGGGTTAACCCGTACTTTGCTTCTGCAGGATTGCCAATAATTTCATTTCCGCCACGTTCAGGCCCAGGGTTAAATCTAAAACATAATATATCTGGGAGAGTTCCTATAGTGGATTCTAGGCTAGCAATATGTGTAATATCGTCTAAGTTAATAATAGCCCCAAGTTCGTAAGCTTTTTTAAAGTCGTTTGCTGGCGTATCGTTGCTCGTGAACATAATTTGTTCGCCGGTAAACCCACACCGTTCTGCCAAAATTAGTTCTGACAATGAGCTACAGTCCGCACCCATGCCTTCTTGCTTAAGTATTGTAAGAATAGCTGGGTTAGGCAGTGCTTTGACGGCAAAGAAGTTAGCATATCCTTTATTCCACTCAAAACCAGTAGTAAGCAGTTTCGCCGATTGTCGAATACCTGCTTCGTCATAAATGTGGAAAGGTGTCGGAAATTTTTCAATAAAAGACGTAATATCAGAAAGGCTAAACGGAGTTCTTTTCATTAGGCCATTATACCAAAAACTGTAGTACACCCTTTCTGCATGTGCTTGCTATTACTACGATTTAGCTGACTGCATCAGTGAAATGTCCGACGAAGAGCTAGAAGCTATCATCACGAATGACGCTGTAGATTGAGCTGGTTGCGAATAGAGATATTTCCTGAGCACGACTATATACTGCTCTTTACAAAACTCCATTTCAGTATTGCAATATATTACATATTATGCTATAATCGTCGTATCCCGTCAAGGGGTTGCTAAGAGGCTATTTGGCCCTTTGCACATTGACAAGCAGAATAAGCACAAGGTGAGATTTGGCTTTTGTTTCTATAGCAGAAGCGAAACCTCATCTTGTGTGTTATAGAAAACACACGCTCGCTATGCGAGAGGCACCCTGCCATGAGGAAACCCTAAGGACAAAAATGTTTGCGAATCTATACAAGAACAAACTCAAAGTCACGGTCATGCAGGAGGGTCTTGTTGTACAGACCTTCACCGTCGACGCCGGCAACGAGCACAGCCTCGAATTCGTGGTCACGACGGAGCTACCCGAGCGTAGCCCCCTTCACCCGCGGGCTCTCAACCTAGACGATCTTGAGCCGGGGCTCAGGATCCAGCGTTGCAATATCAGAAGCGAGAGCTCGACAACGAAGGGCATCATCATCGGTGAACCCTTCAGGGGCAAGAACGACTACCTGCAGCTGACAGTGGCGACAATCAACTACGCGGGGGAACTCGTAATAGCTGACTGGTACCTGGCTGACATGGGCGTCGTGCCTTACGAAGGAGACTACGGACCGTTCTGGAACGAACAGAACTACACCCTCAAGGGCTGACCCCCCGCTGAGCGAATATGGCAAGTGGATATAGGTTCAAACCTTAGGTTCACGGGCCGTATAGCCGTGATGTTTTCCTTAAACCTATGTCTGCTTGTCATGTTCGCTCCACAAATGTGTATTTGTGCTGATGAGTCCAAAAGGACGAAAGCGATAAATATTTAAGACAAAAATACGCTTTTATATATTTTCTTATAGGCCTAGTCCTATAGCGGGTTATGATGAAATATATGCGTCAAAATGAATGCGACAGTATCATAGTCTTGTTTCTTCTAGTAAAATTAAACATATGTACAAAACAACTATGGCAGAAAAAATAATAGACATCCAAAACCTACATAAATCTTTTGGTAAATTCCAAGCACTTAGTAACCTGTCTTTATCGGTTGAAAAGGGGGAAGTCCATGGGTTCCTTGGCCCTAACGGTGCAGGAAAGTCTACCACCATCCGGGTTTTACTAGGGCTACTTAAGTCAGACTCAGGCTCAGTTAGTCTTTTAGGTGGTAATCCATGGAAGGAAGTAGCGCAACTCCACAAAAGGCTTGCCTATGTACCAGGTGATGTCAGCCTATGGCCCGATTTAACAGGCGGCGAAGCCATAGATATTCTAGCCAAACTAAGAGACAATTTTGATGAAAATCGCCGTAAACATCTTATAGAAAGATTTGAGCTTGATCCAACTAAAAAAAGTCGGACGTATTCAAAAGGTAACCGGCAAAAAGTAGCCATTATTGCGGCTCTTTGTTCTGATGTAGATTTATATATATTCGACGAGCCCACATCTGGCCTAGATCCGCTTATGGAAGCGGTTTTCCAAGAAGAAGTACTAAAAGATAAGAAGGCTGGTAAAACCGTATTGTTATCCAGCCATATCATGAGTGAAGTAGAAGCTTTGGCTGATCGCATAAGTATAATTCGGGACGGCACTATAATAGAAACTGGTAGCTTGCAAGAAATGCGCAAGCAAACATCCAGCAAGGTCAGTATAGAACTAAAAAGTATCCCCGAAGGCCTAAAAAAGCTAAAAGGTGTAGAGAACCTATCTATTAAAGGAAACCACATAAACTGTAACGTCGAAACCAGTGCGTTAGAAGACTTTATGCAAATTGCTACAAAAGCAGGTATAAAAAGCCTCATAGCCGAACCTCCTTCACTAGAAGAGCTATTTAAAAAGAAATATGAAAATAACGAAAATGTAACCGAGTAGTTTTTATGACAAATAAGCTAGAAGGCACCTTAGTTTTATACAAAACAACCCTACGCCTAAGCATTAAGACGGCTTTACCTTGGATTATGGGTGTTACAATGCTGGCGGTCACTTCTCATATTGCATACGGAAACTTATTCCCAACCTTAGAAGATCAGCGTAACCTTACAATGACTGTTCAGGCTAACCCGGCCTTTAATTTGATATTCGGCAATGTAAATAGTTTAATGAGTGCAGAAGGTTTCACTGCCTGGAGAACCGTAGTTCTAGGTAGTTTTTTAGTTAGCTTGATGTCAATTTTGCTTGTAATCAAGCACACCAGAGCAAAAGAGGATTCTGGGGAAGAAGAACTAATTGCATCAAGTGTTGTTGGCAGATACACCATTCTTACCGTCGCCCTAGCTATTGCGTTTAGCGCGTCATTTTTTGCTGGTGCATTTGTATCGGGTTTACTCATCGCTATTGGTGCAAGTGCTGCTTCTAGCTTGGCTTTAGGGGCGACTCTGGCAACCGCTGGAGTCTTCTTTGGCTCTGTAGCCGCTTTTACAGCCCAGCTAACTTCAGACAGTAGAACTGCTACAAGTTTTGCTGTGACATTTTTAGGCTTCTCTTATCTTATTAGAGGAGTGGCCGACACCGTAGATGGCGCAAGCTGGATGGCATCACTATCGCCTCTAGGCTGGGCCCAAAAAACGGATGTATCTGCTACAAATAATTACGCACCTTTGCTGGCTTTATTGTTCTTTGGGGCTATTGTCATGACACTCGCATATATGCTGAAGTCCAAGAGAGATTTTGGCCAAGGAATTATTGCAGATAAGCCAGGGAACGCGCGCGCTGGTAGAAGCGGTACTATATTTGGCCTCGCTTTTCGGCTCCAAAGAACGGCAATCATCGGCTGGACATTGGCGTTCATTTTCGTGGGTGCGACATTCGGGTATCTTTTGGCATCAGTTGGAGATACTTTTGCGACTAATGAAGGCATTTCTAGGTTCATTGGTGCCCAAGGCGCACAGGGAATTAATTTTACTTTTGAATTTGCAAAAACGCTGCTTACTATTATAGGAATAGTAATTGCTGCATATGGCACACAAGTTGTATTCAGACTTATCAGTGAAGAAAGCTCTCATCGTATTGAACCGCTCCTAGCTGGCTCGGTTACCCGTAGAAAAATGTTTTCATCACATGTTGCTATAGCGCTAACAGGAACTTTTTTAGCCATGATAATAGTGGGGCTAATGATAGCTGGTATAGCTCATTTTAATGATACCAATATAGAACCGGTAAAGATTATCATTCAATCATTACTTACAGCACCAGCGATGCTTGTACTCGTTAGTATCTCAGTTGCGCTGGTAGGGTTCAAACCTCGTTTGCGGGGTTTAGCTTGGTTAGCTATAGCCATTAGTTTTGGGCTTACCATTCTAGGCCCGATTCTACAGCTGAGCGATAAAGTTCTTGCTATATCGCCATTTTGGCATGTCACAGATGGCTCACTTGATCACTTCAGCCTAGGGAGCTCAGTAGCAATGATGTCAATTGTGATATCTATGCTGGTAATTGGCTTTATAGGGTATCGGCATAGAGATATTGCAACAACTTAAATACCGCTAAAACTAAGTCCTCATTAACGCAAATTAAGTAATGAATGATTCTACGAAAATTTATCGGTAAAATTGTTAAATACTATTCTGAAAACACTTGTGCTAATAACCGCATAGAACCCGTATATTTGGTATAATTAAACGATATGTCCAGATACACAGTGAGAAGCACCGAGCACTTGACTCCTTCTATCTTGAAGTTGACTTTAGCCTTAGAAAACCCTAATCAAAAGCCCCTAGCTTTTTTGCCAGGTCAATACGCAAGTATTAGTTTTAAACACAAAGGCAGACCATCGTCATATAGATGTTTTTCTATTGCGAGCTCACCAACAGAACAAGGCCATATAGAATTTGGTATTAGGGTAATGGGCAAGTTTACCCATGCTCTAGAAAATATCTTGCCGGGCGATGAGGTGCAAGTTATGGGGCCTTTTGGCAATTTTGTACTACACCCTGATGTTCCTGGAAATTTAATTTTTTGTGCAGGGGGAATCGGTATAACGCCATTCATGAGCATGCTAAGATACATCAATGATCTTAAGCTAGACAACAAAGTTACGCTGCTATTAAGTTCTAGAAATAGTAAAGAAATACCTTATCTAGAAGAGCTAAGTGTAGACCTATATGAACCAAATCTATTTAAGCAATATAAAATCGTAACCCCCATCGGGCCATTAACAATAAACACCTTTACTGGTAGCATAGGCAGTCAACAAATAAAACTAAAAACCGACGAGCTCATGGCGTTTGGTTGGTTTAATCTAAAAGAACTTAAGGCAATGTCAGCAAACCTAAGGGGCGAAATAGTACTAAAACAAGCCCAAGACATGTTAGCAAAAACAGCCGAACAGGGGTAGAATAGTTTTTATGGTAAAAATACAAAAACTAGATAAAAAAGATAGGCCGCGCGAAAAATTAATAACCAAAGGCGCAAAATCTTTAAGCGAGACAGAGTTATTGCAGGTAATAATAGGTAGCGGTGTAAAAGGGGCAGATGTAACAAAAATATCGCGCAACATCAAAAAACTCATAGACACTAATGGTTATAAAATAATCATAGACCAACTTACTTCTATAAAAGGTGTTAGTACCGCAACAGCCACTAAACTGGTGGCCCTTTTTGAACTAGCAGAAAGGGAATTTAAAGATTTTACAGTTATAGATAGTGCAGAAAAAGCCTCCGCATTAGTGCCAGAGCTAAAAGATGCTAAGCAAGAGCATTTAATTGTACTAAGCTTAGACGGCGCACACCGCTTAATTCAAAAACGGCTCATCAGTATTGGTACCTTAAATGCTAGTCTTGTACACCCGCGCGAAGTCTTTGCCGACCCAATCACCGACCGAGCCGCCAGCATAATAGTCATTCATAACCACCCTAGTGGCACACTACAACCAAGCGACGCCGACACCCAAATAACAAATCGGCTTAAAGAATCAGGTAAGCTACTCGGCATAAAACTGCTAGACCACGTAATAATAACTCACAAAGGCCATTTTAGCTTTGCCGAAGAAGGAATATTATGAAACAAGCAATAATAATATCTGCTGACGAAATGAAAAAGGCCTTCCGCTGTGTAGTTCAATGACTACTGCCGAAGGTCTTAAGTAAATAATATCAAAGTATTGTGATCATTCCAATGATCACGATTTTCTCATTCATTTCATTAAGCAAGCCACTAACTTTTCTTAAAAACTCTATTTCGTACTTACATATAATTGGCAACAGTTATCAACCAGGGTAAACTATAGATAAAAGGAGCTAAAATTGAATATTCAAGAATTAGAAAAGCAACTTTGGGCGGCGGCAGATAAGTTACGCGGAAATATTAACTCTTCTGACTATAAGTACGTTGTACTAGGTTTAATATTTTTAAAATATGTTTCGGACGCGTTCACTGAACAATATAAAAAAGCAGAGGGTGAGAATTTTGACCCAGAAGATCGTGATTTTTACCTTGCCGACAATGTGTTTTGGATTCCTAAAGAAGCACGCTGGGATAACTTAACAACAAATGCAAAGCAGCCAAATATAGGTGTTTTAGTCGATGAAGCTATGGAAGCTATTGAGCGCGACAACCCAGTCTTAAGAAGTGTTTTGCCTAAAGACTACGCCCGTGAAGCATTAGACAAGCGCCGGCTAGGCGAGCTTATTGACCTATTTACTAATATTAGTTTTGCGACTACTGATGCGAAGGATCTACTTGGCCAAGTATACGAATACTTTATGGGTATGTTCGCCAATAACGAGGGTAAACACGGTGGCGAGTTTTATACACCACGCTCAATTGTAAAGCTTTTAGTAGAAATGCTAGAACCATACAAGGGCAGGGTATATGATCCCTGTTGTGGTAGTGGTGGTATGTTCGTTTGGAGCGAAAAATTTATTGCAGAACATGCTGGGCGAATTGATGATATTGCTGTTTACGGCCAAGAGTTAAACGAGACAACATGGCGGCTTGCAAAAATGAATATGGCAATACGAGGTATCGATGCGGACATTCGCCGTGGCGACACCCTAACCAACGATCAACTGCCAGATTTAAAAGCTGACTACATTATTGCTAATCCACCATTCAATATTAGCGATTGGGGGCAGGAACACTTGCAAGATGACATTCGATGGAAGTTTGGCATACCACCAAAAAGCAACGCTAACTATGCCTGGATACAGCATTTTATTCACCATCTTAGCCCACGTGGTACGGCTGGCTTTGTTTTAGCAAATGGTAGCATGAGTAGCCAGAGTGGTGGCGAGGGTGAAATACGCAAACAATTAGTGCTAAACGACATGGTAGATTGCATAGTGACACTACCGAGCCAGCTGTTCTTTAACGTAGCCATACCATGCTGTTTGTGGTTTGTATCGCGTGAACGTACTAATCGCCATGGCAAAGTTTTGTTCATAGACGGCCGAAATTTAGGCAAAATGATCAATCGCAAGAATCGTGAGCTTACAGAAGAAGACATCGCCAAAGTTGCCGAAACTTATCACAGCTTCAAGACTCAAAACGGCGAGCATGTAGACGTACCTGGCTTTGCCAAAGTCGCTAACCTAGACGAAATTAAAGAGCACGACTTTGTACTAACGCCCGGGCGTTACGTCGGTGCCGAAAAGGTCGAAGATGACGATGAAGCTTTTGAAGAAAAAATGCAACGCCTAACCGCAGACCTGAACGAACAATTTGCCAAAAGCCACGAGCTAGAAGCAAAAATTAAAGAAAACCTAAAAACTATAGGCTATTAACTATGAATAAACAGCTAGTTTTTATAGATGACTCAGGTGACCCAGGCTTTAAGCTTGGCAAAGGCTCTAGTAGTCATTTTGTAATTGCATGTGTAATATTTGATGATACGCTTGATGCAGAAGAAACTGCCTTAGCAATTAAAAAGTTTCGCAGAGAAATCGGCTGGGCAGATGAAAGAGAATTTAAGTTTAACAAAACAAAAAAATCAATTGTTTTACAGCTACTGCAAAAAGTGAGTCAAAGCAAATTTAGAGTGCGGGCTATATGTATAGACAAATCACTTATACGCAGCCATGAGCTTAAGAGTAAACAAGATTCGTTTTACAACTATGCTATTAAAGAAGTCTTGTCAAAAACAACAGATCTAAATGCTGCAAATATTAGACTAGACGGCCACTCTGGGCGTAATTATAAAAAATCTGCCACCGCATATTTTAGGCGAGAAATTAATTCTAGCTCGCAAAAGATTGCCAAAGTACGGTTTGTAGATTCAAAAACAAATAATTTAATTCAATTAGCAGATTTAACAGCGGGCGCAATATTAAGGTCTACGCAAACAGGCAAAACCGACAGCTTAGATTATTTAAAGATATTAGAAAAAAGGATAGAAAATGTTTGGTATTTTAAATAGCAGTAAAAGCGAAATCGGCTCCTATCCTAGTTGTCCTAGGCACGCACACCATACGGTGACAGTTCAGAGCCGACTTCATTTGTACTTAAATGGTATCATACGCTTTATGCTTAAGTCAACTTGTCATATCTTGAATATGTGTACGTTTTACTTTACATCTACTTGGCAAATGTTAAGTAAAATGCATTATACTTTACATCTAAAAACAGGGTTGGGCATAAAATGACCCAGACTGTTTTGCTTGGAGATTTGGTAGATGTCATCAAGGGTATTTCTTACCGGAGTGCAGACTATTCGGTAAAAGGCAAGGGTAAGGCATTCATCAATCTTAAGTGCGTAGGTCGTGGCGGTGGTTTCAGATTTGATGGCATAAAATATTACGCCGGAAAGATGAAGCTGTCTCAAATGACAAACGCTGGGGACATATTGATTGCGAACACTGACCTCACACAAGACAGAGAAGTCATCGGTAGCCCAATCATTATGCCAGAGCTTGGCGAAGAAGCTTGTTTTTCACTTGATCTATCTAAATTAGAGATTAAAAATGACTCTAAAATAGACAAAGACTATCTATTCTACTATCTTAAATCGCCTTTAGCCCGCGATTATATGATTGCTCATAGTAGTGGCAGCACAGTAATGCATTTATCTGTCAAAAGTGTGCCTAGTATGCCCATCTTACTACCCAGCATAGAGGAACAGCGTTATATTGGACAGCAGTTGAAACTAATTGATGAAAAAATCGAACTGAATCGCAAAATGAACGAAACGCTGGAGCAGATGGGGCAGGCCCTCTTCCGCCATTACTTCATCACCAATCCCGCCGCCAAAACCTGGTCTATTGGTACAATATCCGATCTTGGGCAAGTTATAACCGGCAAAACTCCAAGTAAAACAAGAGGTGATTTTTATGGAAACGATGTTCCTTTTTTAAAAGTACCAGACATGCATAATCAAACCATAATTATCAATACAGCGGATAATTTATCAACATTAGGAGCTAACAGTCAGGCTAATAAGTATATACCAAAATGGTCAACAACAGTAAGTTGTATCGCTACTGTGGGCGTAATTTCATTAGCTGGCAAAGAAATGCAGACAAACCAGCAAATTAATTCAGTAATTCCAAAAAATGAAAATTATACGTTCTTTAACTATTTTGTGCTAACTTCAAAAAAGCCGACATTAAGGAGTATGGCTAGTTCAGGCTCAGCGGTGCCGAACTTGAATAAGGCTCATTTCGAGAACATAAATATTGTAATACCATCCGAAACTTTACTTGAAGAATTTCAACATGGGATCAAATCAATATTTAAAATAATTGAGACGAATTTACAAGAAATCCAAACCCTCACCACCCTCCGCGACACATTATTACCCCGCCTAATATCCGGAAAGTTAAAAGTATGAGAGATTTTGAACCATTTGATAAAACGTTTAGATTTGATGAAAGCATACTTACGGAGAATTTCCCGAACTACATGTTACCTAGCATATTGAGTTGGATTTTTAATGTTATGAAGTTGCTCATCAAACTTTATGATCCGTATCATTCTAACATGATTGATACGGCTAAATTAGTGAACCCAATCAATCAGAATGTTGCGAACTACGTTCCGAAGCAAATATGCTGATTTTATAGCTGATATTCAATTTGACCTAAGTAAATTTCAGAACGTGCTTTCATATTTATTGAAAAGAGTTTCAGACGCTAATGAAGGCAAAACGCTGGAAAACATACTATATGAAAACAAGTTCTGCATACGCTGTTGAATTCAAAGAAGTGAATGTGAAGAATGGTGCTATTGGGTCAGGAAGGTGACAAAGATGAAATTGGTCTACAGGGTGCCGCCAATGGTGAAAAAACAAGCACTTGAGGTTATGCGTACAGACCAGCTATTGACGGAAGCATGGGATTTTCAGAAATGGTATCGATTTTGATGATGAGAAAACAGTCACCCGTTGTACGGATGTATTATCTACGGTTGTTGCGTGATAAATATTATCCCAATGAGAAAAAACCACAATTGGGTAAACTATTGAAACAGCTCATTGAGAATAAAGACAAAATTATTTTGCCGGCAGATACGTTGTATAACAAAGAGTCTTTATTGAAAATGATGGTCAAATTTTCAGAGAAGTGGTTGAAATAATCATCAAAAGGAACAGGTACTAAACCTAGTCAATGAAGAGGCTGGTTTCGTGTTGCATTTCATAATAATGCTATACCAATTGTAAACTCTGGTAAGATAGAAAAAATGACTGAAGATCAAATAGAGCAATCAATTTTAGAAACACTTGGCCAAATGGGATGGCAAATATTGCACGGCCCAGAAATTGGTCCAGACGGCACGTGCGATCGTGATTATCATGACACTGTGCTAAATAATCGTTTACATTCTGCGCTAGAACGGCTAAACCCACAAATACCTGCCACTTCTCTGAGTGAAGCACACAAACGAATAGTGCGGGCGCAACAACCAACGCTTATCGAAAATAATCGCGCTTTTCATGAGTTATTAGTTAGTGGCGTACCAGTAGAATATCGTAACAATGATACTGGCGATATAAAGTACGACCGCGCTAAGGTGTCTGATTTTGACAATGCACTAAATAACGAGTTTGTAGCAGTTAACCAATTAACGGTACTACAGGGTGATTTTCATCGTCGACCGGATGTTGTGTTGTTTGTTAATGGTCTGCCACTAGTTTTAGTTGAGCTTAAAAACGCTGCTGACAGTAAAGCAGACCTAGCAGCTGCATATCGCCAGATTCAGACCTACAAGCGCGAGATAAGCGACTTCTTTAGATTTAATGAACTATGCATTATTAGTGATGGCATAGAAGCAGAAATGGGAACAATAAGTAGCTCACCTGAGCGAATGATGCCATGGAAGACTATAGATGGCGAAAAAGAAGTCGGGCGCGTACCAATGATGGATATACTGACGCGTGGCGTATGTGACCAAGCACGACTGCTGGATATAAGTACAAAACTTTATTGTATTTGAACGCGACGACAAAGACGAAACGCAGTTTATAAAAAAAGTAGCAGCGTATCACCAATATTGGGTAGTAAATAAAGCACTAGCAAAGCACTGTGCGTGCTAGTAGCGATGATGGCGACCAGAAGTGCTGGCGTTGTGTGGCATACTCAAGGGTCGGGTAAATCACTCAGCATGGTGTTTTATACAGGCAAAATGATGCGAAGCCGTGAGCTGCAAAATCCCAACTATTGTCGTAGTGACTGATCGGAATGATCTTGATGGACAGTTGTTTGGCACCTTTAGCGCGTGCCGAGATTCTATTAGGCGAAGACCCCAAACAAGCAGAAAATCGTGGAGACCTACGCAAGTTACTTGAAAGAAATGCAGGTGGAATCATATTTACTACTATTCAAAAGTTCTCGCCTGAAGGCGAAGATGATACTTTGCCAGTATTAACTAATCGTCGAAGCGTAATTGTTATGGTAGATGAAGCACATAGAAGCCAATATGGGCTAAAAGCACGAATTCGAGAAAGTGACGCGCATTTAGTGTACGGATATGCAAAATATATGCGCGACGCCCTACCAGGCGCGAGCTACATTGGCTTTACTGGTACGCCCATAGAATCAGATGACAAATCTACACCAGCTGTATTTGGTGACTATGTAGACATTTATGATGTGAAACAAGCCGTTGAAGACGGTGCAACAGTACCAATATATTATGAAAGCCGACTTGTAGATTTGGGCATGGACGAAGATACCAAAGAATGGCTTGATCTAGAAGTTGATGAATTGCTAGAGGGCGAAGAATTATCACGGCAAGACAAGCTTAAGGCAGAGTACGCCCAAAAAGAAGCGATTGTTGGTAATGCTGAACGGTTAAACACAATCGCCTTAGACATAATTGAGCACTTTGAAGCGCGACAAGATGTGATAGAGGGTAAAGGAATGATTGTGACGATGAGCCGCGGAATAGCTGCTGAGTTGTACGAAAAAATTATCGCATATCGCCCCGAATGGCACAGCGACGATGATGCAAGCGGTGCAATAAAAGTTATTATTACCGGTTCAGCTAGCGACCCTGAGCATTTGCAGCCGCATATTCGTAACAAAAAGCGGATTAAAGCAATTGAAAAGCGTATTAAAAACCCCAAAGATCCGCTAGAACTAGTGATAGTTTGCGATATGTGGTTAACAGGCTTTGATGTGCCTAGTTTACATACAATGTATCTGGACAAGCCGCTTAAGGGGCATAACCTTATGCAGGCAATCGCACGTGTTAACCGCGTTTGGCCAGGTAAAATCGGTGGGCTTATAGTGGACTATTTAGGGGTTGCAGGCGCGTTACGTGACGCTATGGCCGACTATACTCGAAGTGGTGGCGAAGGCTCCCCGCAACTTGACATCGCCGAAGCAGTTGCTCAAATGAAAATGCGCTATGAAATCGTGCGTGATATGTTTGGAACTTTTAACTATAAGAACTACTTTAATGCGCAAACAAATGATAAATTGCAGATAATTTTAGATGCAGAGGAACATATTTTAGGCATAGAAAATGGCGAAAAGCGCATTAAACAGCATGTACTAGAACTTAGTAAGGCATTCGCTCTTGCAATGCCGCAACCCGAAGCACTAGCCATTCGTGAGGAAGTGGCATTTTTCCAAGCCGTTAAATCGCGCATAGAAAAAGTGTCATCTAGGGGCAACGTTATCGGCGACGATGAATACCGTACCGCGCTGAAGCAAATTGTAGACAAAGCTATCGCGCCAGTTGGAGTTGTGGATGTTTTTGAGGCGGCAGGTTTAGAAAAACCAGAAATATCAGTTCTTAGCGATGAGTTTTTTGCTGAAATACGTGCAATGGAACGCAAGAATTTGGCAGTAGAAGCCTTAAAGAAGCTACTTAACGATGAGGTCAAGGCTAAGTTTGGCCGTAACGCCGTAAAAGACGCCAAGTTTTCTGAAATGCTTACAAAAGCGCTAAATCGTTATAAAAACGGCACCATAGAAGCCGCCCAGGTGATAGAAGAGCTCATTGCTATCGGTAAGGATATCCGTAAGGCAGCGAATGCTAGCGCCGAGCAGGGCTTGAGCGAAGACGAGGTTGTTTTTTATGACGCACTAGTTGATAACGGTAGTGCACAAGAAGTTATGGGTGATCAGCAACTTCGTGAAATAGCTAAACTCTTAGTAGAGCAAGTACGTCGAGATGCATCTATTGACTGGCAGTTCCGTAAAAGTGTACAGGCCAAACTGCGCATTAATGTAAAGAAGACTTTAGCAAAATACGGCTATCCACCAGATCAACAAGCCATTGCCACCGATATGGTTTTAGAGCAAGCTGCGCGGTATGGTAATGATTGGTCTAAAGAAATTAATGCTCAACGCAACACTTACAACTCAAATGGCACCGGCGCTTCAGTAATAGATTGATAATACAAAACCCTCGGACCTTTTACAGATAGCA